>NZ_JBFAXX010000083.1:0-28619 GCF_040680995.1 Kitasatospora sp. NPDC051914 | reverse complement strand
CGTGATCATCCGCCACATGTGGAAGGACGAAGCCCGCCGACGCGCCTCGCCAAGCTCACTCCCCGCGACCGGTTGACAAGAGAGCTTCGAGTCCGTCAACGCCCGCATCCGCAAGGCCGTCCGCTCGCGCGGGCACTTCCCGAACGAGCAGGCGGCCCTGAAATGCGTCTACATGGCGATCATGTCCCTCGACCCCACCGGAGCCGGCCGCAAACGCTGGATGACCCGCTGGAAGGCCGCACTCAACGCCTTCGAGATCGCCTTCGACGGCCGACTCTCCGCCGGCCGCCGCTAACTCAACCCACCCGAGTTACACCGTTCACTGGACAGACCCCGGCCGTCACACCCATAGCCAAGCATCCGTTGCTTGCCTCCTTGCTGTCTCGCCATTGTCGGCTCATCGCGGCAGAAGGTGGCGTCACGCATGAGCCTAGGGCGCAACCCGCTGGTGATCGTCCGGTGGTGTTTGGTCGATCAGGTGCGGTCGTGGAGCGTGACCTGGTAGCCGTCGGGGTCGGCGAAGGTGAAGGTCCGGCCGAAGGGGCCGTCGATCGGTGCGGAGACGATGGTGTGGCCGTCGGCGACGAGAGCGTCGTGGATGGCCTGGACGTCGGTGGCGTGGAGCCAGATCGCGACACCGATGCCGGGCTGGGCAACGGAGGCGAGGTCGGTGCCGGGAATGACGTCGCGGAGTGCGAACGCGATCGGCTTCGTCTCGAAGACGACGGCGTGCGGAGGTCCGGCCGGCGAGCGGACGAGGCCCAGGTACTGCTCGTAGAACGCCTGTGAGGCGTCGAGGTCGCGCACTTGGAGCGAGATGAAGTCGGGGCCGGTGGCGGGCATGGCGATGCTCCTTCTGATCGTGTCAGATTCCTGACACAGGCAATGTATGTCAGAATCCTGACATGAGTCAAAACGGTGCTGGCATCGACCTGGACAAATCACTGGGCTACCTGCTGAAAGAGGCGTCGAGCGCTCTGCGCGTAGCCATGGAGGAGGTGCTGCGGCCACTGGGGATGAGCGTGACGCAGTACTCCTGCCTGGAACTGCTGGCTCAACGGCCGGGCTTGTCGAACTCCGAGCTCGCGCGGGGCGCGTTCGTGACACGGCAGTCGATGAATGTGCTGCTCCAGGCCCTGGAACGAGAGGGCTACGTGACCAGGCCCGCACAGGCGCCCGTCGGGAAGGTGCTGCCCGCGCGGCTCACGCCTCGCGGCCGGCGCAGCCTGGAGAAGGCGACGGTAGCGGTCCGGTCGATCGAGGTCAGAATGCTGTCCGGCATGACCGAGGCCGAGCAGTCAGACGCGTTCCGGCTCCTGCAGAGCATGATCCATTCCCTGCGCGACGGCAACGACGGCGGATAGCGACCGACGAGCGGCTGCGTGCGTTCGTCCAGGACCGGCTGGCGAGGCTCCGGACCGCAACCCGGTGGCCGGTCCCACGACCGAGCAGGGGAAAGGGCGGAACAAGCACCGTCGTCACGACCGGCGTCGGGCGACGGCATGGGGTCCGGATAACCAAGTGGCTGCCGGTCGACCACCCCGATGCGCGCTCGGCCGTGAGCTGGTCACGTGCCTACGGACCAGGTGTGCTCTGCGGGTTCCTCGCGCGCACCCGCCCGAGGGCGGCCGGTCGCGTCACGCTCGAGGTGATGATCAGCGAGCGTCCCGCCGAGGTCGAGACCCGGCCGCCACTGAGTGGGCGACGTCGCGGTGAGCCTCGTGTTCGGCGAGCCGGCCGGTGAGGGCGGCGCGGACGTCTTCGTAGGTGTCGGGGCCGAGCGGGAGGCGGAGCGAGGTCGCGCCGGAGTCGACGAGGTCGATCATCGCCTCCGTGAGCTTCTCTGCGCTGTTGGGCACCGGGAAGCGGCCGCCGAGGAACGCCTGCCGGGTGTCGGCCGCGGGGGTGTTCTCGTACTCGGGCAGGGGCGGGGCGATGTCCAGCGACGTGCCGAAGCTTGTGGGGGCCGCGCCCGGCTCGATGATGGTCAGGGCCAGGCCGAACGGCGCGATCTCGCGGGCGACGGTCTCGCAGAACCCCTCGATGCCCCACTTGGAGGCGTGGTAGTAGCCGAGGCTGGGGTAGGTCGTCTGACCGCCCGCGGTGGACACCTGCAGGATGCGGCCTCGGGCCTGGGCGCGCAGGTGCGGGAGGGCGGCACGGATGACCTGGATCGAGCCGAGCAGGTTGGTGTCGATGACGCGGCCGATCTGTTCGTCGGACGCCTCTTCGACGGACGCGAGAAGGCCGTAGCTGGCGTTGTTGACGACGACGTCGATCGTGCCGAGGGCCTCGAACGCCTCGTCGACGACGCGACGCACTCGCTCGGTGTCGGTGACATCGAGCCGGGCGGTCCAGAGCCGGTCGCCGTGCTCGGCGCGGAGGTCATCGAGAGCCTCGGGCCGGCGGAGCGTGGCGGCAACGCGGTCGCCACGGGCCAGCAGGTGTTCGGTGAGCAGTCGCCCGAAGCCTGAGGAGGTGCCGGTGATGAACCAGGTGGTGGTCATGATTTTCCTTCGTTGTGTGGTGCGCGTGGCTGGTCGCGGTGTCGCTGATGCGGACAGGGGTCATCGATGCGACGGCCTGGGCCTGGGCTGGGGATGAGTCGGCCGAGTTGCTCGCGCTGTCGTGGGGCGACTCGGCCGGAATCTTGTCGAGGTGCCGTCGTCAGCGGGTGCCCGCCTCGGCGCGCGCGTAGAACGCGGCGAGCTCGTGGGGGTTCTTGGTGTAGACGTCGATCTTGCGCACCGTGCCGTCCTCGACCTGGTGGATCTCGACCATGGTCAGCGGGAACTCCTCACCGGTGGTGTGGGCCGTGAGCGTTCCGGTGAGCCTTCCGATGACGCCGGCCGGGCCTTCGAACACCTCGGCATCGGTGATGGCTACGTTGGCGTAGCCCATCATCGCGCCCAGGATCGACTGCACGAACACCTCGCGGCCCTGGTGCACGCCGCCGTAGGGGAGCTGGGTCGGCTCGTCGACGATCACCTCGGGGGTGAGCTTGGCCAGGACACCCGGCACGTCGCCCTTGCTCAGCGCGTCATACAGCCCTCGCACGACCTGCGCGGGGCTCTCCGCCGGCGTCTTCATCTGGTTGCTCATCTTGCGTGCCCTTCGGTTTTGTTCCGGTACTGGAAAGGTCGGCCGGCCCGGGGGCACATGTGTCCTCGCACCGGTCGGGCCCCAGAGGATCGGGGCACGCACCATGCAACGGCAGAGGGGCGTGACGGGGGAGTTTCTGCTGTGAGGGGTACTGGCAGGGTCCCCCACCGCTCGCGTGGCCTGCCTACCCTGTCGTCATGGACAACCGGGACGCAGTCAGTGCTTTCCTCCGCTCCCGACGCGACAAGATCACCCCCGAGCAGGCGGGTCTGCCGACCTACGGTCAGCGGCGGGTGCCCGGACTGCGCAGGGGAGAGGTCGCCACGCTCGCCGGGGTCAGCGTCGAGTACTACACGCGCCTGGAGCGCGGCAACCTCCAAGGTGTCTCCGACAGCGTGCTGGACGCCCTGGCCCGCGCCCTGCGGCTGGATGCCACCGAGCGCATGTACCTGTACGACCTCGCCCGCGCTGCCGGGCCGGCGCCGGGGGCGCGGGCACGGCAGCGGGAGATCCGGCCGACGGTGAGGCCGAGCGTGGCGCGGATCGTCGAAGGCATGCCGGGGATGCCGGCATACGTGATGAACAACCGCCTCGATGTGCTGGCCGCCAACCCACTGGGCCGGGCCCTGTACTCGGAGATGTACGCCGATGCGACCTGCGGGGCGAACGTCGCCCGGTTCGCGTTCTTCAATCCAGCAGCCAGGCGGTTCTACACCGACTGGGAGCGCATGACCCGCTTCGCCGTGGGCGCGCTGCGCGTCGAGGCGGGGAAGAGCCCTTACGACCGGGAACTGTCGAACCTGATCGGTGAACTGTCCACCCGTAGCGACACCTTCCGCGTGATGTGGGGATCCCACGACGTGCATGTCTTCCGCGAGAGCACCAAACGCCTCAACCATCCGCTCGTCGGCGACCTGGAACTCGACCAGGAGACCATGAGCCTGCCGGACGGGAGCGGCCTGAGCGTGGTCGTCTACAGCGCGCCGCCCGGGACCGCCGCCGAGGACGGCCTGAAGCTGCTCGCCAGCTGGTCCGCCGCAAACGGACTGGAGCAGAACGCGCAATCCACGAGCAAACCGTCGACCCGGCAGCCCTGACGACACCGAGACCGAAGGCATCAACCGCATGATCAAGCTCGCCGCGCGAGCCGCCCACGGCTTCCGCAACCCCACCAACCAACGCCTACGCACACGCTGCGTCACCACCCGCCGGGCCCGAGGCCACCTCCACCCCGCCTGGGTTCGAGGACTCCGCAAACCTTGCCGCCGGAATCTGTCGTTCGAGGCCCGGCGGCAAGGTACGCGTTTGGGAATCGCTCCGACGTTCGTCTCTGTGCGCGGACGGAGTGCACCGTCGTGTCGCGCGTATTGCGGCTAGATGGTTGATCCGCCGCCGGAGGTGTTGCTCCACCAGGCGCTGTAGGCGTTCAGCGAGTACCGCTTCTGCACGCCGCTGGTCGAGGTGATCTCGATGCCGAACTGCATCGTGTCGAAGGTAGTGTTGCGCAGGAGGTTCTGTGACGCGGCCCATCGCCAGACGGCCGAGGCGTCGATGGTGCCGGTGTTGGTCTGCTGGGCGGGGATGAGCTGCAGGACGTTCCAGCCGGGATCGGCCTGCCAGACCGACGCGTACCGGATGCCGCCGATGGTCACGTTGGACGCGATCTGCCTTCCCCAGCCGCCTGCCGTTCCGGACCAGCTGGTGAAAACCATGATCTCGTCCTGGTTGCCGGTCGACCAGATGTCGCTCGTCCAGTTCCACCAGTCACTGCCGGCAACGGGAGCGGACGACGTGTTGTACCAGAAGCCCGCCGAGTTCAACTGCGACAGCGGCGTCTGGGGCCGGACCCCGGTGTTCGGGTAGGACTTGATCCCGCCGCCGGAGTGGTTGGCGTCGACGTACCAGGACTTGATGCTGTTGACGGTCAGGCACTGCGGGCCGGCGTTCTTGCCCCAGATGTCGTTGTAGATCGTCCAGCTGCCCTGGGTGTACGAACCCCACTGGTCGCAGGTGTAGGCCACCTGGGCCTGCGCCGGAGACGCGAAGCTCAGGAACCCGGCGATCACGGCGCCTATCACGGCCAGCCGACCGAACCCGGTCGACTTGCTGCTGATGGATTTAATGGCTTGCCATCTCATGTGTCCCTCCAAGGACGGCGATGGGTTGTTTGGGACCCCCGGTCTGGTGGCGGACTCCGGCGCCGCGAGGTGTCGCTCGCGGCGAGTCCGGGCTCGGGACGGCGCGACCCAGCGCCGTCCCGTGGTACTTGCGCAGTCGGCCGACTGCTCGGCTCGATGGCCGACCCTGGGCGAAGTGCTTCCTTCCACTGCTCGCAGTTGGAGTCCCCGCCGAAAGCGAGGCGGCCGAGACGGTCAGTCAGCTGACGTGTTGACACCTTCGCACCGTTCGCATGCCGGTGCTGCTCGCGATGGTGGGTGGCTCGTGTCGTCGAGGTGGCGCGCTCAAGAACGCGGGAACGGTGCTCGGGTTCCTTGCTTCCAAGCACCGGGTTTGCCAGACGCAGGTGCGAAGTGTCGAAGCGCTTGCGACTGTGGACAGTAATGACGGGCCGTCTGGACAGCAAGGCTCTGCGCAGGAAGACACACTTCTTTCACCTGCGGACATCGCTGTCGAAGCGCGTCGAATTAGCATCGGCCGCGCCCGCCACCTGGACTTCACGGAACCGCTACCGGCCCTGGCGGATGGTGAGGCGGTGGAGTTCGTCGCCCGGCAGGTACAGGTGCCCGCGTCCGAGCTGGACGCGTACGAGTGGAGCGGTCGGACGGTCGAGTACCACCGGGCGCAGATCCGCGGGCACCTGGGCTTCCGTGAGTGCAGCGTCGCGGACGCGGACAAGCTGACGGCTTGGCTCGCCGAGCACGTCGCCTGCAAGGAGCGGCGGCCGGTCTCTCCTCCCTACCCGGGGGCCCTCCGCCCACGAAACGTGCCCCGGGCAGGCGTGCGGCACACGGGTCCCAGCACCGGGCACCGAGCACGGCCTGCCGGGTAGGGCGTGGAGAACTCGTGGTCCCGGCCGGAAGTCCACCCGGACTGTGTCCCTCCTCCTGCCTCCCGCAGCCGCTGGCCCCTGAGCGCGGAGCGCTCGTTCGATCCTCGCCCCACCCGCTGCTGCCCGACATCGTCGAACGGCAAGCGTGCGGGGCTGCTCGCCACGGGCTGTCGGCCCGCTCGGTGGCCGGGACCAGGGGGTTCGTGCTCCCGGGGTGCAACCTGACACCAGGATGTGGCGTGTAGACCGACAAACACCACTTCACCACGGAGGGACTCGCCGTGCTCGAATCCGCGGCCACGCCTGCGTTACCGAACGCCACCACGACAGGCCGTACGGCCGGGAACACCGGGGCGGGTGCCCCGTCGGTCACCCGGCCGCAGCGCGGCACACCGGAGACCGACCACGAGACAGCGGACGACGCAGTCGCGGCCGCGCCCGCCGATGGCACCCCTGAGGAGACGGAGCCGTCCGCCGCTGGGAATGCGACAGTGCAGCTGCGGATCGGCGTCAAGGGCGATTCCGCGCCCGGGGCGAAGCCCCTGACCTCCGGCGACGAGCCCGCGGACGGGTCCGGGGCGACGAAGCCTGCCGCCGCAACTGGCGCAACGGTGCAGCCCCCAACAGGCACCGCGCACAAGACCGCCGCCGACCGGACAGCCGGCACGCCGACGGCTCCGAAGACCACCACCACCCCCGACGCCACTGTGTCCTTGCGGATCGACAAGAGGGCCGAGGGGAAGGAGGCGCCCGCTGTCGAGCCGTCGCCCGAACCTGCCCCGACCGTCCCCGCACCCGTAGCGGCGCATCCGGCCGACGCACCGCAGGACGTCGGACCCGTGTCCGCCGCCGAACCGTCGGCCTCCGGGCGTTCCCCCCGTAGGACCGCCCGTCGGGTGGTGGCTGCGGCCGCCTGCGCCGTTCTGGTGCTGGGTGCGGGTGTCGGGTTCCAGCTGATGCGGCCGCTGCCTGCGACGAAGGCGACGATGACGCTACCGGGTTCGGTCGAGTTCCCGGGTGAGAAGCCGGTCGTCGACTGGCCCACGCAGGGGCAGTCGGCCGCCTCGGTGATCGGGGTCGGCTCGCTCGGTACGTCCGGTGAGCAGGTTCCGGTGTCGATCGCCTCGGTGACCAAGGTGATGAACGCCAACCTCATCTTGAAGGCGCACCCGCTGAAGCCCGGCGAGAGCGGTCCGGTGATCACGGTCGACAAGGCCGGGGCCCAGTACGCGGGGGACGAGTCCCACGCCCGGCTGACCGAGGGCCAGAAGATCACTCAACGCCAGGCGCTGGAGCTCCTGATGCTCCCCTCCGCGAACAACGTCGCCCGGCTCCTGGCCCGTTGGGACGCCGGATCGGAGCAGGCATTCATCACCAAGATGAACGCCGAGGCGAAGCGGCTCGGCATGGCCGACACCACCTACGCGGACCCGGCCGGCTACGACAACGACACCAAGAGCACCGCCGCGGACCAGCTCAAGCTCGCCGAGGAGGTGATGAAGAACGACGCCTTCCGGGAGATCGTGGCCGAGCCGAGCACCAGGTTCGACGGCGAGCTCGTCACCAACACGAACCACCTGGTAGCCTCCGAGGCCGGCACGGTGATCGGCGTCAAGACGGGGTCGTCCTCCGCAGCCCAGTCCGCGCTGATGTGGGCGGCGGTCAAGGACGTCGCCGGCACCCGGCGCACCATCATCGGCGTCACGCTGCGCCAGCCGTTCGTCAAGACCATGCCGGACGCCCTGGCCGCTCAACCGCCGAGCCTGAAGGCCATCAAGTCGATCAGGAAAGGCCTGACCGAGCAGACGGTCGTCACGAAGGGGCAGGTCGTCGGCCGGGTCGACGACGGGCTCGGCTCCACCGTGCCGATCGTCGCCGATCGGGACGTCACGGTCGCCGGCTGGCCCGGGCTCACGGCGGCGGCCACCCTGAACACGACCGGCGTCCCGCACGGCGGCGGTGCGGGAAGACGGGTCGGCACCCTGACCGTGGTCAGCGGGACCACCCGGGTCGAGGTGCCGGTTTCGCTCCAGCACGAGCTCACCCCGCCATCCCTCTCCACCCGCCTGTTGCGCAAGCCCTGACGCCGCGGAGAGCCGATGCCGTCGTGGCCGGCCCTCTGACGGGGAGCGCCCGTCTGGGACCCAGATGGCGCGGGGTCCGACGTCTTCGGCCGGACCCGTTGATGCGGTGTCCTGCTCGCACGGGGCCTCCCCGATGCCCACTGCGCCCGCGGTGAGCGGCCTGTCCGGCTCGTCCGAGCGCTGCCGGTGTGCCCGCCCGGACCGTCACCGCCCCGTGGACCGGCTGCCGTCCCCCAGGAAGCCCTACCCCCGGGGACAGGGCTGATTCATAGCCCTGGTGATCATGCGAATATGCAGGTCACGGCGGTGTGCGGGGCCGGCGTCGGGCCGTTGCGGACGCATCGAGGCTCCGGTTGAAGAGGTGACCTTACCCGTCACTCTCCAGTCGGAGCCTCGATGTGCCGCCAGTCTGCCACCTGCTGCCTTGCTGTCCCATCCGTGCGTCAACTCGGTGAAGGCGCCGGTCTGGTGGAGCGGCTGGCGTTGCTGCCGGATCCGCGGGACCGGCGCGGTCTGCGTCACCCGTTGGTGAGCGTGGTACTGGTCGCCGCCAGCGCGGTGCTGACCGGCGCCCGGTCGTTCCGGGCGATCGGGCAGTGGGCCGCCGAGGCGCCACAGCATGCCCTGGCCCGGCTCTGCGCGCGGTTTAGCGTTTCAAGTCAATAGTGTGCCACTTCACAGAATTCATACGCATGCGGACGGTAGCCGCCGTCGCCTGCTCGGCCGTCGTGTGGCGCTGTCATGTCGCCTCCGACCGGACGCCCGCCTTTCGGGGCCCGGCTCGGCCGGGAGTCCGCACCGGCCCCGTCGCCACGCCCCTGCGTGATCTGGACTGGCCGGTGCTCAGTTCTTCCCGGACGACCGGGCCGAGGCCGCGGTGACGGACCGTGGCTCCCAGCCAGCCCGGTTGACCGGTGGTCGGACGGGGGCCCTGGTTTGCGATCTCGGGGTGTTGGCCCTTGGCTGGAGGTGTCCGGTCCGATGCCTCCGAGCCGGTGGCCCCCGCGGGCCCGCCTGTTCTGAACACCCGGCCTGGTGATGAGGAGGGCGTATGGGCTGGCTTCGCGGCCGGTGGAGCCGCCGCGACGACGCATGGTGGGCGTTCCTGGTGGCCGGCACCGTGCTGATCGTGGCGTTCGCGCTCACGCCCTCCTCCGTCCGGTTCGTCCTGCCCGTGATGCTGTCGGCGGCGACGTGCCCCGCGATCGTGGCGGGGGTGCGCATGCACGGGCCGGCCCCGGCCGCCGCCTGGTACGTGCTGGCCGCGGGCACGGTCCCCTACGCCGCCGCAGACGCGGTCTGGGGGGCGTACCAGGTGCGCGGGGAGGAGGTGCCGTTCCCAGGGCCGGTCGACAGCCTGTACCTCGTCGCCTATCTCCTGTTCGCCGCCGGTCTGTTGATGCTCACCGCCCGCCCGGCTGGCCGGGCGGGCTGGGCCGGCCTGCTGGACGCGGGAATCGTCACGCTGGGATTCGCCACGCTGTCCTGGGTCTTCATCCTCGGCCCCTACACCCGCAGCCGGCTCCCCCCATTGTCACTCGCGGTGACGGTGGCCTATCCGGTGACCGACTTGGTTCTGCTGTGCCTGGCGGCCCGTCTGGTGCTGACGGCGGGCCCCCGCGGCCCCTCCTTCCTGTTGCTGGTCGGCTGGCTGGTGACGACCCTCGGTGCCGACGCCCTGTACTACGGGACGGTGGCAACCACCGGGAGCGCGATCGGGGAAAGCGTCTCCGAGGTGGGCTGGATGGTCTCCTACGCCTGTCTGGGGGCAGCGGCTTTGCACCCGTCGGTGGCCCGGAGGGCGCCGCCGCAGGAGAGCGGAACGCTGGTCCTCTCCCGTCCCAGGCTGGCCGCCATGCTCGGGCTCGCCCTGGTGGGGCCGACGATCGTGGTGTGCAACGTCAGGGGGATCAGGGACGACGCCACGCACATCGCGGTCCTGGTGGGCATCATGGCCGCACTCGCCGTGCTGCTGGTGCTGCGCGTCAGCCTGCTGGCCCGCTACGCCCAGGCCAGAGCGGCCGAGGCGCGTGGGCGGGCTCGCGCCCTGGAGGAGTCGCTGCGTGAGCAGTCGATGCTCCAGCAACGGCTCAGCCACCAGGCCTTCCATGATCCGTTGACCGGCCTGGCCAACCGGCTGCTGTTCGGGGAGAGGCTGGAAACAGTGGTCCGGCGGCACCCGGTCCCGCCGTCCGCCGGGCTGCTCCTGCTGCTGGACCTCGACGGTTTCAAGGACGTCAACGACACCCTCGGCCACCCGACCGGTGACAAGCTGCTGATCGCCGCCGCTCACCGGCTGCTGGGCGGCGTGCGCGGCGGCGATCTGGTCGCCCGGCTGGGCGGCGACGAGTTCGCGGTGGTGGTGGAAGAGCTCGGCGAGGACGACCTGGGCGAGTACGTCGAGCGGATCCTCGGACAGTTCAGGGACCCGTTTGTCGTCGGTGACCACCACTCGATCGAGGTGACCGCGAGTGTGGGCGCCCGACTGATCCGGGAGCCGACCAGGGCGACGGACACGCTGCGGGACGCCGACGTCGCGCTCTACCTGGCCAAGGCGGAGGGGAAGAACCGCATGGTGCTCTTCGAGCCGCACATGCAGCACACCTCCCGACCCCACGCCCGGGTGGCCGATCCCCTGGGGAGCGCCCTCAGCCGTAACGAACTGCTGGTGTACTACCAGCCGGTGGTCGAGCTGGCCACGGGCGACGTGTCCGCGGTGGAGGCCCTCCTGCGCTGGGCGCGGCCCCACGGCGGGCCCGTCCCGCCCGACGAGTTCATCCCGATCGCCGAGGAGACGGGCGCGATCGTTCCGATCGGCGCCTGGCTGATGCGGCAGGCGTGCCTTCAGACCCGCCGCTGGCACGAGGTGCTCCCCTCGCATCGGGAGATCTACATCCTGATCAACGTCTCAGATCGCCAGCTACGGGACCCGGGGTTCGCCGACACGGTGGCCGACGCCCTCCGGGAGAGCGGGCTGGACGCCGGCTCTCTAGTTCTCGGGATCAGCGAGGGCGCGTTCAGCGGCGACGGGGAGGCCGCCGCGGCCCAGCTCGCGACGGTCCGCGGACGGGGTGTCCGCATCTCCGTCGGCGGCTTCGGGTCCGGAGCCGTCCTCACCCGTCTGCGCGACGTCCCGGTCGACGTCTTCAAGATCGACGCCCGCGTCGTGCGAAGCACCGGAACGGCCCGGGACGACCTTCTGCTGCGGGCCGTCGTCGACCTCGGCCGCGGCCTCGGCCTGGACATCGTCGCGGAGGGTGTCGACACCCGTGAGCAGGCCGACCGCCTCCGCGCCCTCGGCTGTCCACAGGCCCAGGGCTTCCGCTTCGGCCAGCCCATGACGGGGCGCGTGATGGAATGGCACCTCCTGGCGCGATCGAAGGGCCTGCCCCGGCCGAACGCCTAATGGGACCGTGGCTGCCCACCGTGCGTGAGGGTGACGGGACCCGCTCCCCCACCCCGCCCCCGTCACCGCAACCTCGTCCCCGGACGGTACAACGGAGCGTAGCGGGGACGCCCGGCAAAGGGGTGACGGAACGTCAACGACGCGGGGCCTGCGGCCCGGCCGCCACTCCGCGTCAGCCCCTGGCCGTCCGCCGTGTCGCACGCCCCACGGGCCGCTCCTAGCATGAACCTGAGACCGCCTTTCTCCCGTGCCGGAAGTGGCGGGACGAGAGCCGAACAGCGCCCGTCCGGGGCCGAGCCCTCGCTCGAATCGCCGGCCACAACGTCTGCGGCTCACGACGTCCGTGGCGCACTCACTCCACCGGGGGCGCTCCGAGGAGGGACGATGGCATCCATTCTGGTGGCCGACGACGACGCCGACATCCGTGACCTCGTGGCCTACAAGCTCACGCAGTCCGGCCATCAGGTCACCGTGGTCGACGACGGCCTGAGCGCGCTCAAGGCCGTCCGTGAGCACACCGTGGATCTCGCCCTCCTCGACATCAGAATGCCCGGGATGTCAGGTCTGGACGTCTGCCGGGAACTGCGGGCCACGCCGGAGACGGAGAGCCTGCCGGTGATCCTGCTCACCGCCCGATCACAGGAGTTAGACATCGAGACCGGCTTCGCTGCCGGTGCCGACGACTACATCATCAAACCGTTCAGCCCGCGTGAACTGAGCAGCCGGGTGCAGGCGGTTCTGGCTAGGGCGACCCGATGACCGGACGTGGCATCGTCGACGGCGGCCTGCAGGTACTGGCCGGGTCTGCCGTGGTGCTGCTGGTACTCCTCGTCTGCGTGCGTGCCGTCCGACGGGAGCGGGAACGCCGCAGGGAGCGCGCGGCCGAGCCGCTCCGGGTCCTACTGCTCGAACTCCTCTGTGCGGAGGGGGACGAGGAGCCGGGAAGCCTCCAGGCGCTGTCCGCGCTCGACGACCGGAGTTGGGCGGCCGTCGAACCCACGGCGCGGACGATCCTCGCGAAGGTGAGCGGACAGGCCAGGGACGCGCTGGCAGGCCTGTTCGAGCAGCGGGGAGTCGCCACGCGGGCGATGGCGGACCTGCGACGGCGCGGGTCGGTCCGGAAGGGCCGGGCCGCGGAGGTGCTGGGGCTGCTGCGGCACCGGGCGGCCACCCCACAGCTGCGCGTCCTGCTCTTGGACGCCGACCCCGAGGTCCGGACGGTCGCCGCCCGGGCTCTGGGCCACATCGGGGATCCTGCGGGCGTCCCCGACCTGCTGAACTGCCTCCACGGCCCGCACCCGGTACCGCCCGGGGTCGTCCTGCAGGCGCTCACCGCGTTCGGGACCGCCGGACACGACCAGGTCGCCACCGGTCTCGATGACGCCGAGCCGCTGGTGCGGGCGGTGGCCGTCGAGGCCCTCGGAGCCGCCGGAGGAGTGGTATGGACCACCCGGGTCGCGGCCGCGCTGAAAGCGGACCCGCACGTCGAAGTGCGGATCCGGGCCGCCCGTGCACTTGGCGCCCTCGGCACGCCGGCCGGTCTGGAGCCGCTGCTGGACGCGGTGCGACGGGGCCGGCCGGAGCCGCTGCGCGCCGTGGCGGCCAGGGCGCTGGGCCGTCTAGGGGCGTCACGCGCGGCCCCACGCCTGGGGGAACTGCTCGACGACCCCGTCCACCGTGTGGCCTCGACCGCGGCCCGGGCACTGCTGCAAGTCGGGCCGGCCGGGCGCGACGAACTGCGCCGCGCTGCCGACGGGGCCCGCGGCGGGCGCGCAGCCGCCCATGCGCGGGCCGCGCTGGCGGAGGCGGCAATCGGCGAGGAAGGCGCACGCTCCACCGCCGGGCGTGCGGCGGTGGGACCGTGACGCCGCCACTCGCGACGGCCGCCCTCGGCGCGGCGGCTTCCGGTCCGGCCGCATCGACGGCGAGCGGCGCGCATGACGTGCTGCTGGACGTGATCGCCGTCAGCAACGTCCTGGTCCTCGGGTACTTCCTGGCGATCAACACCGCCTATCTCATGCTGGTCGTCATCGCGGCCGGCGACTTCGTCCGGCATCTGCGCCGCACGCCGTTCGCGGGCTACGACGATGCCTCCGCCAGTCCCTTCACGCTTCCGGTGTCGCTCATCGTGCCCGCGTACAACGAGGAGGCCGGGATCGTGGACGCGGTGCAGGCCCTGCTCCTGCTGCGCCATCCCTCGTTCGAGGTGGTCGTGATCGACGACGGTTCCACCGACGCCACCCTGGACCGGCTCCATGAGGCCTTCGATCTCGTCGAGGTGCCCCATGTCGTCTCCACCGAGGTGCCCGTGCGCGGCGCCGTGGAGTCGGTCCACCTGCCCAGGGGCGGCCCGGTGTCGCTGATCGTGGCCCGCAAGCGCAACGGCGGCAAGGCCGACGCCCTCAACGTCGGCGTCAATCTGGCCCGCTACCCGCTCCTGTGCATGGTCGACGCGGACTCGATCCTCGACTCGCAGGCGCTGCTCGCGATCTCCAAGCCCTTCTCCGACGACCCGCTGCGGGTCGTGGCCGCCGGGGGTGTGATCGGTATCGCCAACGGCTGCACCGTCGTGGCCGGCCGTGTCGTGCGGGTCGGCATGCCCCACCGGCTGCTGGCGAAGATCCAGACGGTGGAGTACATGCGGGCCTTCCTGCTCGGCCGAACCGGCTGGTCCCGGATCGGCGGCCTACTGGTGATCGCCGGCGCCTTCGGGATGTTCCGGCGCGACGCCGTGGTCGCCGTCGGCGGGCTCGATCCGGACTGCCTCGGCGAGGACGCCGAGCTGGTCGTCCGGCTCCACCACCACCTGCGCGGAACAGGCCGCGACTACCGCATCGTCTTCGTGGGCGAGCCGATCTCGTGGAGCGAGGCCCCGGAGACCCTGCGGGTGCTCGGACGCCAGCGGCGGCGCTGGCACCGCGGTCTCACCGAGGTCCTGCTCAAGCACCGGGAAATGATCGGCAATCCCCGGTACGGCCGGGTCGGGCTGGTGGCTCTGCCCTTCTACGTGCTCTTCGAACTGTGCGCACCAGTCGTCGAACTCGCCGGCCTGGTCCTGGTACCGCTGGGCCTGCTGATCGGGGCGGTCGACCTGGAATTCCTGTGGCGCTTCCTGCTGGCCGCCTACGGCTACGCGATGGTGGTCAGCCTGCTGTCACTTCTGGCCGAGGAGTACGCCTTCCACCGCTACAGCCGCTGGCGGGACGTCTCTTCCGCCGTGCTGGGAGCGGCGGCCGAGAACCTCGGGTACCGGCAGTTCACCGCCTGGTGGCGGGTCCGGGGCATCTGGGACGCCGTCCACGGCGCGCCGAAGGTATGGGGTGTCATGACGCACCGCGGCTTCGCCGCGGAGCCGACCGAAGAGGACCGGCGATGAGCGGCTTCCGGCCTGCTCGATCCGATCGGGGCGACCGCTCCGTGGTCCGGCGGCTCGCCTGCTCGTTCGGCCTGCTGATCGGACTCGTCGTGTTCACCGGCGCTGCCGCCCTGGCCGGCGCGCTGCTCCAGCACTCGGCGCTCGACGACCTGACGCACCGGGTGGTGCCGACCCAGGAGGCCAACCTGCGTCTGCGCAGGGAACTCGCCGACAGCTCACGCCGGATGAACACCTACCTGCTGACCGGCGATCCCGCGCAACTGGCCGCGTTCCTCAGCTCGCGCAACGACTTCCGGGGCCCACTCACCGAGGCCTTCACGCACGCGCCCACCGGCGCCAGGCCCTACCTGTCGGCTCAGGAGCGGCCGATCCAGGACTACCTGCGGATCACCGACCAGGTGCAAACGGCAAAGCCCGGAAGCCCCGGAGCCGCGGCGCTCGCCGCGGACGCACAGGTCCCGTACGACGCCTTCGAGGCCACCAACGCGGAGCTGGACGAACATCTCACCCACGAGGCCGACGAGCTGTCCGCCCGCGCCGATCTGATCCTGTGGAGCACGGGCGCCGCCACCTGCGCCCTCCTGGTACTGGCGACGGTGCTGGCCCTGATCGCGGCGCTGCACACCGTACGGGCCATCACCCGGCCGCTCGCCGGCATCAGGACGGTGCTCGGCCGGCTGGCGCAGGGCGACCACGGGGCCCGGGCTCCGGATCACGGTCCGGCCGAGATCCGGGCCGTCGCCCACGCCGTCAACATGCTCGCCGACGAGAACGACCGGCTGCGGCGTCTCGACGCCGAGCACGACCGGCTGGCCGCGGCGGCGCGGCAGGCGGGAATCGGCATCCGGTCAGGCCTCGACCTCGACCAGATTCTCGACGCGACCGTACGAGGCCTGGGCGAGGCGCTACGGGCGGACCATGTGCTGGTGCTGCTGGCGGGCAACGACGGCGGGGCCGAGGTGCCGGTCGTCCGGGCCTGGAGCACGGCCCGCGGCATCCATCCGTCGGAGGAGGCGCTCCGGCTGCCTCCGGCTCCGGCGGAGGCCGTCCGGGAGCACTACGCACGGGGCACGAGCTGGTCCCTCGACGACATCCGGCCGTACCTCGTCTCCGGAGCCGCTCTGCCGGGCGCCCCCGGCTTCTTCGGGACCGTCGGGCCATCACCCGAAGTCCGCGCCGCGCTGACCGCGATGGGCGTGGTCGCCCTCGTGGTGACCCCCTTCGGATCGGGCACGGAGGCGATGGGCGCGGTCGTCCTCTCCCGCTGCCGGCCGGGCGGTGTCTGGCTGCCGATGGAGGTCGAGGCCGTCGAGTCGATCGCGGCAGGACTCGGCCGTGCGGTGCGCCAGTCCCGGACCTACCGTCGGGAGACCGAGCTCGCGGACCGGCTCCAAGCCCTGGACAAGGCCAAGAGCGACTTCCTCTCCACCGTCTCGCACGAGCTCCGCACCCCGCTGACCAGCATCGTCGGATACGTCGACCTGCTGGCGAACGACTCCGGCCCGCTGAACGACGGCCAACGACACATGCTGGAGGTGGTGGACCGCAACGCGGCCCGGCTGCGCAACCTCATCGAGGACCTGCTCACCATCTCACGGATCGAGTCGGGCGCCTTCACCTCCGAACGGCTGCCAGTCGACCTGCGCCGACTGGTGAACTCCTCGGTCGAGGCGATCCGACCCGCGGCATCGGCCGTCCCGGTGACCCTGAGCCAGGTGCCCGCCGAGGACGACCTGATCGTCCTCGGCGACGCCCCCCAGCTGGACCGCGTCCTGATGAACCTGCTCACCAACGCCGTCAAGTTCACCCCGCCCGGAGGACTGGTCACGGTCAGCACCTCCCGCCGGAACGGAGAAGCGGTGTTGACCGTGGGTGACACTGGGATCGGCATCCCCGAGAAAGACCAGAAGGACCTCTTCCACCGCTTCTTCCGCGCCTCCAACGCCACCGAGCGCGCCATTCCCGGCACCGGCCTCGGCCTGGCGATCGTGCGGAGCATCGTGACCAACCACGAGGGCCGACTGGAGATCCACTCGACCGAGGGCGAAGGCACCATCGTCACCGCCCACCTTCCGCTGCTCCCGGACGCGTCCGGCTCGGGGTCGTGATCAAGCGACTTGCACACCCGGTGACGAGGGCCCCGCGCGGGATCCGAGCGGGGCGTGGCGGCTCGCCGCCGTTGCGGCTATCGCCGGCGGCCGAGTCAGTGCTGCAGCTCACAGCCCGCCCACGCCGGTCAGCCTGACGCCCCAGCACCGGTCCGGTCGATCGACTGCCCGATCAACTACTCGTCCAGCACCTCCGGCGATACCTCAACCGGCAGGATTTCCTCAACCGCCTCGGGAAAGACGATCACATCGCGCATCAGGTGTTCTTTCTTGATCGGGGGTTACGTCGAAGTCCGACAAACCCTGGTATGACTGGTGGCGGTGATCTGACGGACGCGAAATGGGCGCGGCTGGAGCCGCTCCTGCCTGCGAGCAACGGGACGCTTGCGGCAGGTGGCGGGACCACCGGAGGTGATCGGCGGTGTCCTGCACCGAGTCGGACGGACGTGCGAGGGCGCAACCTGCCGGGGTTCGGCCCGCGGGAAGACCCTCCACAAGCGGCTCTGACCTGCTCGAAGAGCGACCTGTGGTCGCGGTGCGTCGCCGTGTCGTCCGGCGTTCGCACCTCCGTGCTGCCGCCCTCATAAGGGTGCCGAACCTGACGGCAGGACAGGTGGAAACCGGCTGGTCAGGTCGGCCGCGGTGCCGCCTTCGCCGGATGGATCGTAGGCTTGCCGCGCGTCGTGGCGTCGCGGATGGGTTCCGACCGGCGGTCCGTCAACCCGAAGGCCCGGCCTGGATGGATTCCAGGGCGCTGCAGGCCTCGCGAAGCAGATCGGGCAGCCGGTCGGCCAGCGGGTTGGCTTGCGACAGTTGGTTGGTGCGGGCGAGATCCTCGAGTTCGGCAGCGCATCGGGCAAGGTCATAGGCGCCGATGTTGCTGGCGGCGCCCTTGAGAGCGTGGGCCCGGTCCACGGTATCGGCCGGGTTGTCGTGGTCGACGGCTGTGAGCAACGCGTCGGCGAGCAGCGGAGCCTTGCGGAGGAAGGAGTTGGTCAGCCGCATGATCAGCTGCTGGCTGCCGGGGGCGTTGTCGCCGCTGATCTCGTCCAGCCGCCGCGCGATCGCCTGACGGAGCCCGGGGATGCCCGCCGCGGGATCGCTCGTCGCGTCCGGGTCGGCCGGGGGCGGTTCGTTCCCCGCCCATCGGGCCAGGGCTTCTCGGAGTGCTGTGACGGCGATGGGTTTGGAGACGTAGCCGTCCATGCCCGCGGCCAGACAGCGTTCGCGATCCTCCGGAAGGATGCTCGCGGTCATCGCGATGACCGGCAGACGGGGGCCGGAGCCCTCGCGACGGCGAAGTTCCGCGGTGGCGGCGTAGCCGTCCATGTGTGGCATGCGGCAGTCCATGAGCACGGCGCGGTAGCGGCCTGCTGCCGTCATCTCCAGGGCCTCGATTCCGTCGTTGGCGACGTCGGCGCTGTAGCCGAGCTGTTCGAGCATGCCCAGGGCCACGGTCTGGTTGATTTCGTTGTCCTCGACGAGCAGGACGTGGGCGCGGCGCGGGGCGGAAGGCCGTGAACGGGCGGGTGCGCGTACAGGGGGCAGGGCTGCCTGGGCGGCGGGTTCCGGGGCCATGAGCCGGGCGAGGCAGTCGTGGAGTTCCGACTGCCGGACGGGTTTGGACAGGCTGTCCCGGATCCCGGCAGCGCGGAGTTCCGCGGTGGGCACTGCCGTCCCCGAGGTGAGAAGCAGCAGGCGCACGCTGGCCAGGTCAGGGTCGGAGGTGATGTGGCCGGCCAGTTCGATTCCACTCATCCGGGGCATGTGGTGGTCGATGACGGCCAACTCGTACGGGGTGCCCGCGGCGGCCGCGCGATGCAGTTCGACCAGGGCCTGTGGACCGCCGTCCACAGTGGCGGGCCGCATGGACCAGCTGTGCATCTGCTCGTGGAGGATGAAGCGGTTGGTCGCGTTGTCGTCGACGATCAGGACGTGCAGCCCACGCAGGGAGCTGGGTTGGGGCGCCGGTGGCGGCGGTTCCCCTGTCGCGGGTTCGTGCATGGGGATGGTGAACCAGAAGGTGCTGCCGTGGCCCGGTGCACTCTTCACACCCATGGTGCCGCCCATGGCGTCGATGAGCCGTCGGCAGATCGCGAGGCCGAGCCCGGTCCCGCCGTAATGCCGGGTGGTGGAGGCGTCCGCCTGGGCAAAGGCGTCGAACATTCGCTCCTGGTCGGCGGGGTCGATGCCGATGCCGGTGTCGACCACCTCGAAGTAGGCGTCCGCTGCCTGGGGACGGGCCCGGATGACGACCTCTCCTTCATGAGTGAACTTCACGGCGTTCGAGGCCAGGTTGAGAAGGATCTGCCGCAGCCGTGAAGCGTCCGCCCGCAGCGCGATGGGCATGTCCGGGTGGCAGTCGGCGAGGAGTTCCAAGCCCTGGGCGGGCGCGGTTTGCGCGATGAGGGTGACGACCTCGTCCACCAGGGGGTGCGGATCGAACACCACCTCCTCGAGAACGAGCTTGCCTGCCTCGAGCTTGGAGAAGTCGAGTATGTCGTTGATCAAGGTCAGCAGGGCCCTGCCGGCGTCATGGATGCCCTCCGCGTAACGGAGTTGTACCGCATCCAGGTCGGTGTTGAGCAGCAGCTCGGACAATCCGATGACGCCGTTCATCGGGGTGCGGATCTCGTGACTCATCGTGGCCAGGAACTGGGACTTGACCCGGGTTGCCTCCATCGCCTGGTCGCGGGCATCGGCGAGCGCCTGCTGGACGCGCCTGCGTTCGGTGATGTCGCGGACGAAGGCGTTGAAACAGCGGGTGGCTCCCAGTCGCATCGGCCACACCGCCAGCTCGACGGGGATCTCGTGTCCGTCCCGGTGGAGTGCGGTGATCTCGATCTGCCGGCCCAGGATGTGGGGCTCACCGCCGCCTAACACGCGTTGAAGGCCCTGGATGTGGGCGGTCCGGTAGCGCTCCGGGATGATCGTCTCGGTCAGCGGGCGGCCTAGGACCTCTTCGCAGGTAAAGCCGAACAGCTTCTGGGCACTTGGATTCCAGTCGATGACCAGGCCCTGTTCGTCGATGGACACGAAGCCGTCGTTGGCGCTGTCGATCACTGAGCGGGCCCGCTCCTGCAACGCCCGCAGCAGCTCACCACGCCCCCGCTCCCCGCTCTCCCGGAAGAAGCCCCGGACCTCGAGCGGCTGGCCGGCTTCGCCACGCACGACCCACAACGTCGACTCGACCCAGCGCAGGGTGCCGTCGCCGCGGCGCACGCGCAGGGCCACGGTGGCCCGGCCCCAGCCGGCCAGGTCCCGCTCGGCGGCCTGGAGGTCCTCCTGATCCTCCGCGTCCACCCAGTCGCCGACGAATGTCCCCACGACCTCATCGGCCGGACGTCCCAGCAGTTCCAGCGCCGGTGCCGAGACCTCGAGGAACACTCCCTCGAGCGTGCGGCGGAAGACCATGTCCGGAGAGTTTTTTGCTAACAGCCGAAACCGCTCGTCGTCCGCGTCGAGCATCTGATGGCTCTGGAACAGGTTCCTGTTGCCGTCCGCCATGTCCACCAACACCTCCAGCACTCTCGCGCCCGATGTGCCGCAGCCGGCCCCTTCCCAGCGTGGAACGCGCAGCGCGCGGGATGCAACCGGGGCGCCTGATGTTTCGGTAGCGGACCCGGGGTGCGGAGCGACTGACCGTCACGAGATTTGAACCGCACCGGGTTGGCCGAAGACTCTACGTTGTGACTGTGACCAGGGGTTTCGTGGCTGTCAGGTAGTGCTGGATTCCTCAAATGATGCGTATAGAGCCTGCGTTGAGGATTTTCGGGTGGCTGGGGTGGGGTGTGCCGGGGTTGTTGCGGGCTCGGGCTGCCGTGGGGGCGGACGAGGAGAGGGTGATCGCCAGGCTCGCAGGGGCGCGGAAGGCGCCGGCGGATCTGGTGATGCGGGCGCGGATCATCGCGTTGAGCTGGGACGGTCTGCGGGTGGCGGCGATCGCTGCCGAGCTGGGCTGTCATGCGAAGACGGTTCGCTGGTGGCTGCACCGGTTCAACGACCTCGGCCTGGAAGGGCTGTAGGACCGGCCGATCACCGGTCGGCCCAGGCGGCTCGCCGAGCTCGAGCGGTCCCGGATCATCGCCCTGGTCAAGCAGGTGCCGCCCGGACGGCCGACCCGGCAGGCGGACGGGGAACTGGCCCCTGCCGACGAGGCAGGGCCGCCGGAGTGGACGCTGGACGCTCTGACCGAGGAGGCCCGGCGGCTGGGATCGAGGTCGGCCGCTCGCAGGTGCGGCGGATTCTCCTGGCCGAGGGCGTGCGGTGGCGCCGCACCCGCTCGTGGACCCGCTCGAAGGACCGGGACTTCGAGGGAAAAGAACGCGGATCATCGGCCTGTACACCTGCCCGCCCGACGGCGCGACGGTCGTGTGCGCCGACGAGCTCGGGCCGGTGATCCCGCGCACTTTCCCGCCGGCGCCGGGCTGGTCACCGGACGGACACCGCATCAAGAACGAGATCGACTACTCCCGCGGGCCGGAGAAGACCTGGGTCTACGGCGGCCTGCGCATCCGGGACGGGCAGCAGGTCACGATGTGCGCCCGTCCCGCAACAGCGCCTTCTACCAGCAGTTCCTCCAGTTGCTCGAGGACGCCAATCCCACAGGCGACATCTACGTGGTGACCGACAACCTGTCCTCCCACAACAGCGCCTCGACCCGCGCCTGGCTGGAGGGCCATCCCCGGATCCGACATGTCTTCATCCCGGTCGGCGCCTGCTGGCTCAACCTGCAGGAGGGCTGGTGGCGGATCTTCCGCAAGGCCGCCCTCGCCGGGCAGTCCTTCGCCGACCCCGACGAGATCACCCGGGCCACCCGAATCGCCACCGCGCAGCTCAACGCCCGCGCCCGACCCTGGATCTGGGGCCGGCCCGCCCCGCCAACCCGACAACTACGACGCCGCTACGTCTACCTGATTTGAGGAACGCAGCACTAACCGGTCGCAGAAGTCGCGCGTCGGCGCAGCGGTTGCGCGGGCGCTGCGCGGCCCGACCGTCCCTGGGCCGTGCGGGCCGCGGGACGGTCGTGGTGCACGGGCGTCGCGATCAGCCGCAGTGGGAGTTGAACTGGTGGTTGATCTCGCCGTTGATGCCGCCCTCCCAGTCGATGCAGGACCCCGGCGCGTACAGGTAAACGGGGCCGGCGTAGGTGGTGTAGAAGCCCAGGTCCTGCTTCCACTGCGTGGTGCCGGACTTCTTGATCGACGCCGAGACATCCACAAGGTAGGAGCTCGGATGGGTGCGGACCGTCACCACACAGTTGTTGCCATTGGAACGGTTGTAGGTGAGGAAGACCGTCCCGTTCTGCAGCGGCAGGGTGTCGATGACGCTGTAGCCGGAGCCGCACGCCCCGTTGTACGTGGCGGCCTCGGCCACCGCGGGGGTGACGGCCACGCCGGCGGCCGCGGCCGTGGTCACTGCCGCACCCAGGGCGGCCCGCTTGAGGAGCTTCTTCATGCTTCCACCTGTCATTCGTGTTCGCTGTTGGATCGGCCGGCGGCCGACGTCGTTCCGGTGTGGTGATCGCCCCGGTCGGCACGCGATCATGCTGCTGGCCCGCGGTATCGTCACGGTCGCGTCCGTGTAGCGCCGGCGGCTCCGGCGGGGTCGCCCACTTGTCCGGCCAGACCTCCTGGAGGTGTCCGGTCACGGTCGCGCACAGCTCGGCCAGTCGTTTGCGCGCCGAAGCAGACCGGGCTTGCGCTGCGCAACGGGCTTGGGCAGCACCGTCATCGGCTGGGCCCGACGGGCCGGGACGAGGCCTGTGGCGGGCGGGTGCGATCCGGTTCGCATCCGCTGTGACCTGCGGTGGGGAACTCGCGTCGCACCCGATGAACGCCGAACTCACCGGCAGTTGCGCACCCCGGCGCCTGGCGCTGCAACGGCCGTCGCAGCGCGGGCAGCAGCGGCGCGGCACTCTGCACCACTGCTGCCCGTTACGAGCCGGGCCCTTCGACGGTCGAGCCGATGTGACAACCTCTCCGCAGCTGTGCGGCTGCACCGGCAGTACGCCCGCCCTGCCCGAGCAGGCGGGCCGGACCTGCCTCGGCCAGCCGCGCGTTCTCGATGAGCACAATGAGCTGGCCGACGCGCGGCTGACCGCAGCTCGGGCCGCGCTGTGGGTTCGCGATCTCGCGCGGCGTCGACCCCGTCCTGGCCGGCTCTGGCGGCGTCCGGACGATGGACTGCTGGGTGACTAGCGGATGCGGGTCCCCCTGCTGCATGACGCAGGTGGTGGTCTTCGCCATCGGCGACCGTCAGGCCGTCGGGGTCCGGGCCGCCAACGACATCGGCATCACCACCGAGGAGACCTCGCCTGCCGCCGCTACGCCCTTTCCGGGATGTCCGCGCGATGGGCGGCTGGTAGAGCCGCAGGCCATCAGCGGGCAGTTGACTGGTGGGCTCGCGTGTAGAGGTGTCGCGTATTCAAGAGCGGCCAGGCATGAGGTCGCAAAGAGTGATAGACCGGTCGCCACGGCGCTTGGAGCGCCTTCTGGATCCAGCGGGCGAGGAAGTCGACCACGTTCAAGAGATCCGGCTGCCTGCTCTGGTGGTCGCCACGGTGCGCGGCCTCGGGGCCAGTGCCGTGCGCAGCGCCGGGGTGAGGATGCGGCGGGTCTCGGACGGGGTGAGGGTGGCGAGGGCGGGCAGGGGGTTGAGGTAGCGGGTGTAGATGAGGCCACCGAGTATCGTCACCACGGCCGTGGCACGGGCGGTGGCGTCCCGGCCGCCGAGAAATTCAACAAGCCGGGCCAGCAGCTCGTGTTCCAGGTATTCGCGGAGCACTTCGGCAGCCTCGTCGCCCTGGGTGGTGAGTTGGCGGAAGTCGGCGTCTTCCCACAGGTCCGTCACCGCGTCGATCAGGCGGTCGGGGAGGGTGGCGGGCTCGCCGCCGAGGACCTCGTCCACCGCCAGCGCGTTGGCGCACTGGAACTGCATCACGTCCGCGAACAGGCCCCTTTTCGAGCCGAAGTGGTACGCGATCAGTGCCGGGTCGACCCCGGCAGCCTGGGCCACCGCGCGCAGGGTGGTGCGCCGATAGCCGCGCTCCAGGAACAGCGTGCGGGCCGCCGTGACGATCGACTCGCGGGTCGGCGGGTTGCCGCGGGGGCGGCCTCGGGTACGGGCGGGGGTAGGGGCGGAGTTATTCATCGGCGTTGAGCCTTGCGTTTTGTGATTGGCACAGTCAAGGGCGTTCCAGGACCCACGCGAAGGGATGACCCGACACCATGCGTATCGCAGTCTTCGGCGCCGCGGGACCGACCGGCCGCCACCTCACCGACCAGGCTCTCTCGGCCGGCCACGAGGTCGTCGCCGTGACCCGCCGAGTCGGCTCCATCGCCGAGCGGCCAGGCCTCACTGTGGCGGTCGCCGACGCCACCGATCCGGCGGCTGTCGACGCCGCGATCGCCGGGACGGACACCGTCCTGTCCGCGCTGGGCGCGGGCTTCAGCAAGGAGACCATCACCACGTACTCGGCGAGCGCCGCTGCCATCACCGGGGCCATGACCCGGCACGGCATCAAGCGGCTGCTCGCCGTCAGCTCCAGCATCATCGACCCGAACTGGCGTCCCACCGGCGCGCACTTCTTCAACCACGTGCTCGACCCGCTGGTAAACCGGCGCCTCGGCCGCACCCTCCACGAAGACATGCGCCGCATGGAGGCCGTGATCCGTCAGACGGACCTCGACTGGACCCTCGTCCGACCCTCGGGCCTCTTCGAGCACCCCGTCGTCACGGACTTTCACACCGCCGAGACCAGCGCCGACGGCGTCTTCACCGCCCGTGCCGACCTCGCCGCGAGCATGCTGCGCGAGCTGGAGGAACGGAGGTACGTCCGTGCGCACATGGGCGTCATCACCACGGCCGTGAAGCCAAACATCGCCAAGCTGATCTGGCACGAGGGCGTGAAGAAGAAGTGAGCAGGGCGACCGTCGAACTCCCGTCCGCCACACGGGCGTTCCTCAATCGTCCCTACACGGCCACCTTCACCACCCTCCGCCCCGACGGCACCCCGCACGTCACCCCGGTCCGCTTCACCTTCGACGCTGCCACCGGCCTGGCCCGGGTGACCACCCGGGCGGGAGCCCGCAAGGCCCGAAACGTGGCGGCGGGCGGCCCGGCGGCCCGCGTCGCGCTCTGTCAGGCGGACGGCTTCCGCTGGGTCACCCTCGAAGGCCGGGCCGCCGTCACCGACGATCCCGCACGCCTGGCCGAGGCGATCCGCTGTTACACCGCCCGCTACCGCGCGGACCCGCCGGTCCCGCTGGACCTGGTCCTCGTCGAGATCGCCGTCGACCGCGTCCTGAGCCTCAGCCTCTGAATTCCCCGCACTGAAAGCGAAGTGAAACCCCGCGATGCCCACCATCCCCGTCCTTGACTCCACCCTCCACTACCGCGAGTCCGGCGATCCCGACGGGCTGCCGTTCGTCTTCCTCCACGGCAACCCCACCTCCTCCCACCTGTGGCGGAACGTCCTACCCGGTGTGGCCGCACCCGGCCGCCGCCTTCTGGCCCCCGACCTCATCGGCATGGGTGACTCCGGCAAGCCGGACATCGGGTATTCCTTCGACGACCACGCCCGCTACCTCGACGCCTGGTTCGACGCCCTGGGCCTTGCCGAGGCCGTCCTCGTCGGCCACGACTGGGGCGGTGCGCTCGCCTTCGACCGAGCCGCCCGTCTCCCGGACCGTGTCCGCGGCCTCGCTTTCACCGAGACGATCATCAAGCCGCTGGTTGGCGACGAGTTCCCGGCGGCAGGGCGGGAGTTGTTCACCCTCCTGCGCACCCCCGGGGTGGGCGAGGAGATGATCCTGGAGAAGTCGCTGTTCATCGAGGGGCTCCCGGAGACGCTGGCCACGCCGCTCGACCCTGCAGACCTGGAGGCCTACCGCCGCCCCTTCCCGACCCCGCAGAGCCGCCGCCCGGTGCTGGCGTGGACTCGCATGCTGCCACTGGACGGCAAGCCCGCCGATGTCGTGGCCCGCGTCGAGCACTACGACAACTGGCTGGCCACCAGCCCCGAAGTCCCCAAGCTGCTGGCCGCGTTCGAGCCGGGCCCGGGCGCGATGACCGACCAAGGTGCGGTGGCCTGGTGCGAGGAGAACATCGCGGGCCTGGAGGTCTCTCGCCACGGCCCGGCCGGCCACCACTCTCCGGAGGACCGCCCCAAGGAGCTGGCCGCGTCGATCAACGCCTGGGCTGACCGCCACAGGCTGGCACGCCGGTAGGTGTCCTCGACCACGACGGTGCCGACCGTCCCGGGGTGTGTGAGCTGCCGCCCACGGGTTTACGCGCCGCAATTGCCGCCACCGGGTCGCCGAGCTCCACGGACGCGACATCGGCTGCACCCTGCTGCTGCCTTCCGTCGCTTTGACTTCCTCCCCGCCAAGGCGACGAAGGAGGCCAGCGGGCTGCTCGGCTCGCCGGCGACCAGCCCGGACCGGGTGCTGATCCAGGCGGCGGCGCGTCCCGCCCGGGCCGGCTGCTGCCGGCGCACCTCGATCGAGGAGACGTAGCCGCCGTCCCACAGCTCATCCATCGCCCACGGGTCGTACTCCTCCGGCGGCGCGAGCCGCTCGGCGGGGGCGTCCGCGACGGCCGCGGTGTCGAGGACGGCGAGCAGCCAGGCCCGGGCCCGGACGACCGCGGTCCCCGATGGTGACGACGGCCTCCAGGAGCTCGACCGTCCGACCCGGCCGGATGCTCTCCACGGTGATCTCGCTCTCGTCGAGGGCGAGCCGGCCGGGGATGTCGTAGCTGATCCGGGCGAGCGCCAGGCCGGTCGCGGGGCGGTTCGGCGAGGTACCGGTCGATGGCGTGCACGACCAGGCCGCCCAACGGGCTGAAGTGCTGCTCCTCGGTGTTCCAGGCGCCCCCCGCGTGGGCCGTTGGCTTGTAGCGGTGCTCGCCCGTGCGCTGGTAGTGGCTGTCGGACGGAACGGCGGGGGTGGTTACGGTGCACCTCTCGTCGGCCGGCCCCGCGGGGCCGGACCAGGGTGGCCGGCGGTGCAGGGCGGGCCGCCGGCGGGCGCCCGCGTTCAGGATCGCAGGGGGCCGAACCGGCCCGCCGTGAGGGTGAGCCTGCCCACACCGCGCGGCGGCCCGGGGTGCGCGGTCAGCCGGCCGGACGGCTGCGCAGCATCGCGTCCAGCGAGTCGACGATCCAGTCCCAGGACTGCTGCGGGTTGATCGGGGTGTGGCTGAAGCCGCCCGCCGCCTCCAGGCTGACGTAGCCGTGGAAGACGCTGCCGAGCATCCGGACGGCGTGCGTCTGGTCGGGCTCCGCGAGTTCGTAGCCGCGCAGGATCGCCCGGGTCATCTGGGCGTGCCGGACACCGGCGCTGGCGGCGGCCGTCTCCGGGTCGAGCCGCAGCTGCGCGGCGGCGTAGCGGCCGGGGTGCCTGCGGGCGTAGTCGCGGTAGGCGGCGGCGAAGGCGGCGAGCGCGTCCCGCCCGGCCCGGCCGGCGAGGGCGTCGGCCACGTCGTCGGCGAGTTCCTCCAGGGCGAGCAGGGCGATCCGGGTGCGCAGGTCCTGGGAGTTCTTCAAGTGCGCGTAGAGGCTGGCGACCTTGACGTCGAACCGGCGGGCCAGCGCCGTCAACGTCACCTGGTCGAACCCGACCTCGTCGGCGAGTTCGGCGCCCGCCCGCACCAGCCGCTCCGTGGTGAGCCCTACGCGAACCATATGCACTCTCCTATCTCCCGTAGTCGATTATGCATTTGCCTAATAGAGTTAGGCAAATTAGCCTGTGGCTCATGAAGCCGTTGACCGACTCCGAGATCCGTGCCGCCTTCCTCAACTGCACCAAAGGCGAGGCCAAGCGCATGTACGTCCCGCGGGACCTCGCCGAGCAGCCCTGGGAGGAGCTTGACCTCCTCGGCTGGCGCGACCCGCAGGCCCCCGACCGCGCCCACCTCGTCGCCGAGATCGGCGGACGGCCGACCGGCGTCGTGCTGCGCTGCCCCTCCGGCCCGTCCTGGAGCGCCCGCCGCAGCATCTGCTCGCTCTGCATCACCACCCACACCGGCGGCGTCTCGCTGATGGTCGCGCCGCGGGCCGGCCTCGCCGGCCGCCAGGGCAACTCGGTGGGGGCCTACATCTGCAGCGACCTCGCCTGTTCGCTCTACGTCCGGGGCCGGCGCGATCTCGGCCCCGGCACGCGCATGCCGGAGTCGCTCACCCTGGAGGAGCGGATCGACCGGCTCGCCGCGAACACCGCCGCGTTCGTCGCCAAGGTCGCCGCCTGAGCGGTGCCCGTGCGGCTAGGGCCTGTGTGATGTTGTGATCAATCTTGGGGTCCTGCCCTCTTCTCGGGACGGAACCCAGTAGGACTGTGGCTGTGACGCGTAGGCAACTCACTGACGATCAGTGAGCTTCTTTCATCCTGGGTTTTCCCAGGTCAGGAGGGTGGGGACGGCGGCGATGGTTCGGCTGGTGCGGTTGGTCGAGCATCGGGCCCGTCGTAGGAGTCGCCAGGATTTCAGCTGGGCGAAGGCGCGTTCGCCGGGCGCTCGGAGGCGGGCGTGGTCG
>NZ_JBFAXX010000082.1:0-28756 GCF_040680995.1 Kitasatospora sp. NPDC051914 | reverse complement strand
AGGATCTCGCGGGTCGGGCAGGCCTGGACGACGCCGTGCGCGCGGGCCGCGGTCAGGTCGTGGGTGCGGCCGGGCAAAGCACGGGAGAACCACAGCGGGGTCCCGTCCGGTGTGGCGATGACCTGCACGTTCATCCCGTGCTTGTGGTGCTTCTGTGAGTAGTACGGCTCGTCCGCCTTGATCCGGTCGGTCGGGATCAGGGTGCCGTCGACGATCACGAAGTCGCCCTCTCCCAGACCGACCAGCGCCTCGCGCAGACCCGGCGCCCATGCGGCCAGGACCTCGAGGGTCTCGTCGACGTACCGCCAGGCGGTCGCTTCCGACACCCCGAACCCGGCTCCGACCTGCGCGAGTGTCTCGTTCTTCCGCAGGTGGGCCAGGACCGGCAGTGCCTGCTTGAAGCAGCCCAACTTCCGCCATCGTGATCCCAGTTCACACCTTCGGGTATGGATCAGCCAGGAGACGTGCTCAACGAGCTCGTGTGGGACGTCGAGCATGGCTCGATACGAGACCAACAGGGCCCCTCGGCGGCGACGTGATGAGTGAGATCACCACGGCAACGACGAGGGGCCCTGTTACGTCACTGCCACCCGCTGAACAGGCATTTCACCCTGCGGGAACAGGATGAAAGAGGTTCATTGAGAACTCACAGGAGACACCCCCGGGCCGCCGGTCCGGGCCCGGGCCTCCACCGCCTTGTGGCGGGTCCTCACGAACGCCCCGTACGGCAGTCCCTGACGGTCCATCAACCGGAATTCCCGACCCGGTATTCGGAGTGCTTTCGGTGGTGTTTCCAGGAACCTCTCCGGAACGCCGTACAGCTCTATCCCACCAACTCCCCGGCGGACGTGAGACGGGAACACAAAACCTTGCGGCAACCGTCCATCCCGGCTCTATCCGGCCGAACTTCCGGCGGGAATCCAAATTCCCTCCCACTCCTTTTCGGGCGGCAACCCGAAGCCCTTTCATGGCGCAGCGGAAAGTAATCGAATTCAAGCGTGCCGGAAAGGGGCCTACGGCCCTCCAAGCCGACATAGTGACCGCCCTTCCAGGCGCGCCCAGGAAATCCCGCCAAGCGTCAACCAGCGCAATTCCCGGAGCAGCACCACCAAACCGAACACCGGACCAAGACAGCGGGCCAGGACAGACCAGGGCGGGGGGCGCAGCCGCGCGGACGGCGGGCAGGACGGCAGCCAGGCGCAGGCGGCGGGCAGGACGGGCCCGGAGACGGCCGGACACCCCAGGGGGCCGGGGACGGCCAGGATGGCGGCCAGGACCGGCCACCAGGGCACCTCCAAGGGGCACGGCCTGGACAGCGGGCCGAGCCGCGCGCAGCGGGATGGCCTGGCGGCCGACCAGGACGTCGACCAAGGCGCGGGCGGCCGGTCCGGGCGCAGCGGTTAGCGGCAGGACCGGCGGGCCGGGGCGCAGCGGGCACGGCCTGGCGGCGCGGGCAGACGGCGGCGGGCCGCCGAGGCCGGCGGACCGAGTCGCGGCCGGTGCGAAACAGCAGGTGCAACACGCCCGCCTGGGGCTCTCCGGGAGAGGCAACGCCTGGTCAGGCCGTAGTATGAGCCCGCGTTGCGGCCCGGCGCAACACCACGTCACCACACGTTGCGGCACCAGGCCGGTCACCCAGACCGCCCCGGACCGGCCGCCCGACGCCACTACCACCGAAGGCCGGCCCCACACCAGTCACCGTCGGCCAGCGATGAGAATCGCGGCACGAGGACCTGATGAGCAGGTGAATCGCTTCCCGCCCTGTAGCGTTCCGCATACGTACGTACACATAGCGTAAGGAGCGTCTCATGGAACCCAGACACGGAGCGGTCAGCTCTCCCCCTTCCCGGGCCCAGCTCTACCTGGAGAACTGGCAGGCCAACGGCCTGGAGGCCGGCAAGTTCTTCCCCGCGAGCCAGGCGGGCCTGCGGGACCCCTCCGCGCCGGACGACGTGGTCAACGCCCAGCCGCCGGCGGACGGGAAGATCGCCAGCGCGGGGAAGGACTTCGCCGCCTCCCTGGACGAGCCCCGCCGCGACTGGAAGAAGCACCAGGTCGCCTCCGGCCAGGAGCTGGAGATCACCTGGGGATTCCACGCGGAGCACAAGACCCGCCGCTTCAACTACTTCCTCACCAAGAACGGCTGGGACCCGGAGCAGCCGCTGTCCCGCGCCCAGTTCGAGACCGAGCCCTTCCACAGCGTCCAGCTGACCGAACAGCCCTACTGGGAGCACCCGCTCAACCCGGGCAACCCCACCACCCACACCCTGCGCCTGCCCCAGCGGCCCGCCGGCCACCAGGTCCTGCTCGCCGTGTGGGAGGTCGCCGACACCGGCCACGCCTTCTACCAGGTCATCGACCTCCAGTACGCGTAACCGCAGCCCAGCGCGCAGCAGTGTGCCGGCCCCGCCACGACGGCGGGGCCGGCACACCCCGTTCACCACCCCAAACAACCGGCGGTGCAACCCCGGTGGCCACCGGTCCAGCCCGGTCCCAGCAGGCCGTCCGACCAGCGACGCGGACAGCCGCACCAACCCCCCGTCCATCACCAGCTGCAGCGGGTGCTGTCACGCCCAGACCACACACAGGGAAAGCCGGGTATCCACCCACGTCACAGGTCGCAACAGCACCCCGCACGACAGGGGCACGCGACAGGGGGCGCGACAGCGCGCCGGCCACTCCGGCGACAGCCTCCACGGCGGCCTGACGGCCACCCAGACCACACCCACCACCCAGGCACCGGCAGCCCGGCACCCAACAGACCCGCCCAGCCCGAACGAGGGCTCGGCCCGAACGGCAGCGCGGCAGACAAACAGGCGGGGCGCAGCGGGCGGCCGTCCCGAACGGCAGGCAGACCGGCGGGCGCAGCAGCGGCGGCGATAGCACGACAGATGATCTTGTCAGCTACGTTTCGTCCGTGACGAATCAGCAGCAGGGCGACATCCACGACATCCGTGAACGCGGTGAGATCCGGGAGCGGTTGCTCACCAGGACGTGCGAGTGGTGTGGGGAGGAGATGACCTACCCGCCACGGCTCTGCGAGGACAGCTGGGAGTTGTGCGCCGCGTGCGGCGCGTGCTTGTGCGACGAGGAGGACGACGAGGTCTGCCGGAAGTACCGGGACCAGTCGCGCCGGTGTTGACGACGGCGTGCTCCTGGTGGTGCTCGTCGTCCTGGTGCTCGTGGCAGGTGGGGTTGTCGGCCGGAGGTCATGGCGGTACGTGATCCGGATGACGTGCGGTACGTGAGTTTGCGGCTGTCGGCGAACCAGGCCGGGCTCGATCCGAGCGGCCAGGAGTCGGCCAGGGGCGAAGCCGCGGGCCCGGGCGCCGGCACTCCTCGGCGGAGACCGGCCATCGTCCTTGGCCTCGGTCACCCCGGCCCGGGCGGCCACCTGGACCGGCGCAGGGAGCAGCAGGCCAGATTCGGAGCGCACCCGGCAACCCGCCCCGGACGGCGGCGCAGCACCCAGCCCGGACCCCCGGCCAGCAGACCCACCACCCCAGCTGCAGGCACCGGGATAAGGACGCAGCGCCGCGCCCCGCCAAACCGAAAACCGACACCACCACCACCCCTCACCCAGCCATTTCCAACCGGAATTCAGAGCACCACCGAAAGCCAACCCACAAAAACAGCGATACGGAATTCTCGCCCAAATGCCCGGCGAAAACACCCCACCAACCCGCCGAACGGGCCGACAGCACCCCCGACCCCACCAACCACCACACACAGTCACCAAAGTGGCTGCCAAATACCACCCCCCGCCCAGCCCATCCCTTCCACAGGTCCAACCAAAGGTCCAGACAACCAAGCGAAAGAGGCAAAAATACGCCCCGGCCACCCAACAGGTCACACCCTGCGGTCCTTCGCCGGGTAGAGCTTCGCGTGCAGCATCCGCACCTCCCACCAACTCCCGCTTGGTCGGAGCGGGCAGCACCAGCGGGCCCAAGTCCTTGGCGGTGCGATCCTGCACGCACTCCGGGTATCCCAGCCGGGCGGGTTCTCACCCCACGGCCCCCGGGTGGCCGTAGCCGGCAAACCCCCGGGCGTCGCGAGGAGATCTCAGAAGCCGTTGTCTTTCCGAGAGTGACGGGTGCGTTTCCGCAGGTCAGGCATAGGGATTACGCCTTGGCGGCAGGGATGACGTGTCGTGTCGTCTCTTCGTGGAGGTGCCGGATGCCGTCGGTGATGGGGTTGTTGGAGGAACGCGAACGCGCCGCTCGGCAGCGGGTGGAGGCCCTTCAGGCCAAGCTGCGGGAGGCCGAGGCGGTGTGGGAGCGGTTCGTGATTGCCCGTGAGACAGTCGCTCTGGTCCTGGCGGGACCGTGCGGCGGTGAGGAGGTTCCGCCGGTCGTGGTGCCTGGTAAGCCGCGGGTCGCGGCGGCGGCGCCCGGTTCGATGGTGCCGCACTGGCGGGAAGGGCTCGCCGCGACGGCGCTGGCGCCGGACCACCGGGGGATCATGGACGTCCTGGCCGGTGGGAGCGGGTCGGACGCCGACGCGATGGATTGTCGGGAACTCGCGGCGGCGCTCGGGCTGGAGGTGGTCCCGGCGAAGGTGGAGGGTGTGCGGTCGAAGGCGAAGCGTCTGGTGGCGCGGGGCTGGCTGGTAGAGGAACGCCCGGGACTGTTCAGCGTGCCCGCCGGGCGAGGCGGCGGCTCATGACCATGCTCATCGACCAGCGGATCACCGCCTCCGCAGTGTCGGTGCGCGTCTCGTAGTCGCGGGCGAGTCGGCGTGAGCGCATCAGCCACGCGAACGTCCGCTCGACCAGCCACCTCTTGGGCAACACCGTGAACCCGGCCACGTCGTCGCTGCGTTTGACCACGCTCAGCGTGATCCGCAGGACCTCGCGGGCGAGATCGACCAGACGTCCGGTGTAGCTGCCGTCCGCCCACACCAGCGTGATGCGCCAGTGTCGCTCGCGCAGCCGGGCCAGCAGCGTCCCGCCAGCCTCGCGGTCGGTTACCGAGGCTGCGGTGACCATCACCGCCAGCAGCAGCCCGAGGGTGTCCACCACGATGTGACGCTTGCGGCCGTTCACCTTCTTCCCGCCGTCGAAGCCCCTGCTCGCGGCCGGCACGGACGCGGCGCCCTTCACCGACTGCGCGTCGATGACGCCCGCGGTCGGCTCCGGATCCCGGCCGGCGGCCCCGCGGACCCGGTCCCGTAGCCGGTCGTGGAACTCGCCGACCAGGCCCTTGTCCCGCCAGCGCCGGAAGAAGGCGTAGACGCGGTCCCAGGCGGGGAAGTCCGCGGGCATCGCCCGCCAGGTGATGCCGCCCGCGACCAGGTAGCGCACCGCGTCCACCATCTGCCGGTGGCAATAGCCCTCCGGCTGCCCGCCCCGGCCCTCCAACCATCCCGGCACCGGCATCGCGTCCCGGACCACCGCCCACTCCGCGTCGCTCATGTCGGACGGGTACCTCGGTCGCCTGTGCGGCTGGTCGCCGGCGTTCCCGAACCGGTGAGCGAGACAGTCACACTCCAGGGAAGCCGAGTTGGAGTGAGCCGGTGCAAGGGCGTACAACAGCGACAACAGGGCCTCCTGGCATGCTCAAGGTCTCGACAACCCCGAGCTGCACCAGAGGCCCTGTCTTCATGCGCGGCAAGCAACAAGATCACCCGACCGAGCTGTCCAGTCGAACCCACGTCCACCAAAATCGGTACGACAACGGCTTCTCAGAGCTGACATTTCAGGCGCAGGACACTAGGGAGAAACTGTGTCTCGTATGGCCAGCGCCAGCCAGACGACTGGTACCGCTGCCAGAACGATCAGCAGTAGACAGCACGGCAGCGGGGACGGCCCCTTGAGCGGTGGCTGGGCTGCTATCTGCGGGGCCACTCGGCGCACGTCGTCGGCGTGATACCACGTCTTACTGGCGGTCCCGGTGGTGGTCATCCAGCTGTCCGTACGGACCCGCACTCCATGGGCCAGCGCATTTACATACACCGAGCGAGCACCGACGCCCGGCCACAAAGTGCTCACCTGGCGCGCCGTCAGCCAGTCGCCCTCCGACACCCCAGCCATATCGTGCCCTTCTCCCAGCAACCAGTGACGCGGCATCACGAACTGTCCCATAGCCAGGCGTAGTTCGCCCCCCTTCCATCGCTTCTCGGGGTTTCGACGCGTTCGGCGGCCCACCAGTCGGCGACGTAGCCGGCGACGACTGCCCGCACAGCGAGCTCCAGCACGATCCGCGACCGCTGGGCCAGAGCCTGGGCCGTCGTCCGGCGACGCACCCAGCCCTCCAACACCGCCCGCTGGGCATCGGTCACCGACAACGGCGGAATCTTCGGACCCGGACGACCCATGCCCAACCAACGACGAACCTCTGACTCAGGTCACTAGGGCGCGTATCTGGTTGTGATCAAAGGGTGGGTCGCGCCAGGTCCTTGAGCCAGATCATCGAGGCGCGCAGGTGGAGGCCTGCGAGGTAGCTGCCGGGGGTCTTGTCGAACCGGGTGGCGATACCTCGCCAAGCCTTCAGCTTGTTGATCAGGCGCTCGACGGTGTTCCGCTCCTTGTAGAGGTCGGCGTCGTGGCCGACGGGCCGGCCACCCGCGCTGCCCCTCTTCTTCCGGTTGGCGGCTTGGTCCTTCTTTTCCGGGATGACGGCCTTGATGCGACGTTTCCGCAGGTAGGCGCGGTTACCGCGAGACGAGTACGCCTTGTCCCCCGGCGACCGCGTCGGGCCGGGTGCGGGGGCGGCCGACGGGCCCGGGGACCCGTATCTTCTTGAGCACGGGGATGAACTGTGGGCTGTCGGCGGCCTGTCCGGCGGTCAGGATGACCGCCAGCGGGCGGCACTTGCGGTCGGCGGCGAGGTGGACCTTGCTGGTCTGGCCGCCCCGGGAGCGCCCGAGAAGGGCGGTCGTCAGCCGGAGCTTTCGGCGGCGCCGGACGAGTCGCCGTTCCTCCCGTTCGGGATCCGTTTCGGTGTCCCGTCCGTTTTGTTCGTCGAGGTCGCCCCCTTTGACCTGGCCTTCTCCTCCTCGGCGGCGGCCTTCTCCAGGGCGGTGAGCACGTCCTCGCTCAGGTGCATGCCGGCGGCGTCGTGGTGGGCCCGCGCAGTGGTGGAGTCGACGCTGACGAGCGACAAGTCCACCTCGCCCCGCTTCGCGGCTTCCGCGATCAGGCCCTCCAGCAGGGCTTCGAAGACACCGGCGTCCCTCCACTGCCGGAAGCGGTTGGAGACGGTCGACCAGGCGCCGAACTCCTGCGGCATCTCCCGCCACTGCCCGCCGGTCTTGAACCGCCAGATCACGCCCTCGAACTGCTGCCGCAGGCGCTCCGGGTACGGGCCGTACTCGCCGATCGGCAGGTACGGCCCGATGAACTCCCACTCTTCGTCCGTCAGTTGCACTCGCGTCACACAAGACGATCTACCGGATCAGGCCCCGCCGCGAGGGCGAATCCCGCAGATTGATCAGGACTCGATACGCGCCCTAGTGACACACCTGCAGATCCAGTGACACCCAACCGCAGATTTGCACTCCGCCTGACCGCCCCTTGACCGCACACCCCCACAGCCCCTCTCATGGAAGGACGGCGGGGAGGTGGTCACGGTGGCCGACGGACCGAACGGCGGACGCGACGTACCGGGAACGGTGATGGCCGTGGTGCTGGCGGTGATCGTGCTCGCCCTGATGCTCTGGGGGGCGACCGCGAACGACGCCACGCCCGGCCCACCCGCCTGCAGGGCCTCCTGCGACTTGCACTGAGCCTGCGCCTCTCGACCCTCGGCGATGGCCTTTTGAGCGCCCCCGCAGAAGCAAGGCTGGCGCCGCAGGCCGAGAAGCTGCGCTTCGCGCAGAACGAGATGGAGTCGCGGAACCTGCCGACGCAGTACAACGGGGTGACGATCGACGCAGAGGCCATGGCCGGCCACCGGCCGGGCGCCGCCACAAGGAAAGGCCGGCGCAGCGCCGGGCGGGACCACCGATGCGCGCCCACCCGCCCATCCCAACCACCACCCACACCACCATCCCACCCCACCCACACCCAACCCGTATCCACCTGTTCCCAGGCCCAGGCCTTCCGCGAGAGGGCGCGCAGAGGGGGTCGTCATGGCTGCCAGCCACCTTGATTGGGCCGCTGAACTGCAGGGATGCTCAGGCCAGCACGGACGGTCCGGGCACGCACTCGGGTACGCAGTCGGGCGCCCTGTGGGGCACGCACTCGGGCACACAGTCGGGCGGGGCTGGAGCGCCGCAGGGGCCGGCGGGTGTCCGCCCCCGGCCCGGGCCGTGCTGGAGCAGGGAAGGCCGGCCCCGGCCCCGCAAGACCGGCCGACCGCCGTCCGCTGATCCGGATTGCTGGCCGGGCCCTGATACGGCATGCAATGTGCGGCCGAGTGTACTGGTCAATCAATTCCGCGATTGCTGCCGACTTCCGATATCCGTCCGGATCAATGATGGACTGGCGATCGAGGCGGTATTTTCCGGGCACCTTTTTGCGTGTGATGGGGTGAGCTCTGGAAAGCGAGTTTTGGGCTGAATAATGCAGGAGATTACGGGCCTGTTCATCTGCGGGGGCGGCCCGGGTACCTCTCGGCGTGGATGAGGCGCATCGCCCACCACGGGTCGTCGGGCTTCTCCTTGCGGGCACGGCGGATCTCGCGGGCGGTGGGCATGGGCAGGATGAGCGGAAGCTTGCCGCTGTTCTTGCGGTCGGCTTCGCAGGAGGGGCACTCCAGGGCTTCCGCGGGGGCTTCGGTGGTGCGTTCCATGGCGGAGCCGGGTTGGCCGCCGAGGGGGCCCTTGCAGGTGTAGCAGGGCCAGCGGGCGGCGTGGGCGTCGCGGACGGCCTGCTGCTTCTTGTCTCGTTCGGCCTGCCAGGCCTTGCTCTGGCAGTCGCTGCACAGCTCGGTGCCGTCGCTGGCCCGGCCGCGCGGGATCTCATCCGAGCGGCGATTGCAGCCCGGGCAGCGGGTCGCTTCCAAGCGCTTCTCGCGGGCTTCGTGGGCCGCCTGCTCCTCGGCGTCGAGGCGGGCCTGGACGCGGGCGCGGTACTCGGTGTGGGCAAGCGCGTCGGTGAGGGACTGCCACTGCCGGGCGCCGAAGCGCCACCAGATCGCGGCGTGCGGCCCGCGCCGCTGCAGAGCCTCCAGGTGGCAGGCCAGGATCGGGATCCGGTCCGTGAAATCGAGCGGGGCGTGGTCGGACGGGGCCCAGTGCCCGATGGTGAGGTCCTGCAGCTTGTTGATCAGGTTGTTCAGGCCGCGGGGGCCGGCGCCGCCCAGGACCAGCGCGATCGGCGGCAGACTCCGACGGCCGGCCTGCGGATACTTCCGCCGCCAGGTCGGCAGCTTCTTCGCACTGCTGTGGTGCCCGTCGTGCGTGGGGTCGTTGTAGGTCAGCGCGAAGTACTCGGCGTACCGGTCGAACTTGGCGGCGACGAACTGCGGCGTCTCGTTGTGCAGGTCGACCTCGACCAGAAGCACGGGAACACCGTCGGCGGGCGCCGTGAGGACCGCATCGGCGAACTGGGCCCGGTCGCCCGGCAGCGAGTGGGCGACCTCGGTGGCCCAGTCGGCGATGGTGCCGATCGGGGTGCCCGGCGTCGCCGGGCTCGTCATCGCCACGATGGTGTCGTTGACGGCCATCGCGTGCGGGGCGCCGGTGGTCCGGCCCACCGAACGGGCCCGGCCACCGATCTTCCGGCCGGCGGGCAGCGTCGACGCCGCGGCGTCCAGCCCGAGGTCGGTCAGCCCCCAGATCACCGCCCCCGCCCCGACCGGCCGCACCGGCCTGCGCCGCGGCGGGCGCACCGCCCCGGTCCCGGTCCAGGTCCCGTCGGCGGCGGTGTCGCCGTCGGCGTCAGCGGCCCGGGGTTGGGCCGGGAGGCCGGAGATGGTGCCGCGCTTCTCGGTCAACTTTGTTCAGCGCGAGGTCGCGCAGCGCGCCCGCGACCGTGTTCGGCTTCTCGTGGCTGGGCTGGGCGAGCAGCCAGGTCTGCTTGACGGTGGCGACCTTCAGCACGCTCAGCACCTCAAGGACGCTGTGGCGCAGCGGGCCGGTGGATCCGTTGGGGTAGGCCTTGGCGCGGACGAACGCGGTACGCGTCTTCGCCAACACCCGGTCGGTCCCGTCGGGTCGGTCTGGTCGCTGCTGCTCGTCCTCGTCCTGGTTCATGGCTGTGTCCCCCGGGCCGTTTGGTGATCTTCCGTCCGTTCCTCGATATCTCATGGCACCGACAGCCCGGCCGCGCCCGCCGCCCGTCCCGCCCGCCATCACCCGGCCCGGTCACCGGGCGCGCGGCCGGCCGGACGCAGAAAGGGAAGGGCCACAGCGGCCCTGGAGCGCGTAAACCGCCTCACGCCCCAGACCCAACAACCAAAGACAAGGACAAGGGCACAAAGGGGTTGCCGGGGTTTTGGTGGACCTTGACACCGGCCCGTGACCTGCATAAATGCGCCCGATCCGGCGATAGCTGGTGGTCGGGGAGATGGAGGGGGAGGTGGTCGGGGAGATGGAGGGGAACCATGGCCCCCTGTGAGGGCCTCCGAGGCGCTGCAGCGGGACGGGCACACCGCTGGCGAGGCCTGCGGGGGCAGCGTACCCACGCCGGGCCCGGCAGACGGCCCTTGACGGCGGTTTCTGTCAGGAGGTCTACCGGGCGGGTTGGCCGGTGGCGGGTGGGACCTGTCATGATCCCTGCGCGCCCGATTCGTCACGGCATGGGCGCTTGGCTCCGGGGCCGGGTCGGCGAGGTCATCTGCTGAACGCCGCGGTGCTGTGGACCACCCGCTACCTGGATGCCGCCGTCGAGTAGCTGCGGGCCCTGCCCGCCGACCAGCGCGAGCACGACGTCCTGGACGAGGACGTCGCCCGGCTCTCCCCACTCAAGCACGCCGACCTGAATGTCCTGGGCCGCTCCAGCTTCCGCGGCTCTGGCCCGGCCGGCGGAGCGCTGCGGCCCCTGCGCGACCCGGCGGAGGCCGATGGGGCCGATGGGGAGGAGGACGGCGAGGACGGGTAGTCGCAGCGGTCCGCGAGAACCGGACGGCGGCCGAGGTCCACTCGGCGCTCGACAGTGACCAGCATGCACTCGCCGTGCTCCGCATGCGCGTCACGGCGTCGGCGTCACCCGGATGCCGAGCGTTCCGGCCTCACCTCGGCGCAGTCGGCTGCCGAGGAGGTTGAGGCGGCCGATGATGCCGTACTTGCGGGCGATGAGCTGCCGATAGCGGGCCGTGGTGGCGGCGTCGCAGATCTCGGCGGTGGCGGGAACCTGGTCGCCCGTCGAATTGCCGCGCAGATCGCAGGGGCCGACGAGGACATCGGCGCGGGCCCGGATCCGCTTGACCTTCCAGGAGTCCGCGGCCGTCCAGACGCCGAGCGCGTCGCCGTCACGCACCACCCAGACGGGGGTGGCGACCGGGGCGCCGTTCCTGCGGTAGCTGGTGACCAGCAGATACTTGCCCGCACCGAGCCGGTCCAGTGAGGTGTCGTCCATGCCCGCACTCACAGGTTGTTCGCGTAGAAGCTGGCAAGTCGTTCGACGGCGGCGTCGACGTATGCGGGTTCGTCGTACATCTCGTAGTGGCCGGCGCCGTCGATCACCATGAGGTCGACGGGGTTGGGGGCCAGCTTCCACAGCTGCATGCCCATGTCGTAGGAACCGGTGTTGCCGATACGTCCGGCGAGAACGACCTGCAGTGGCTGGGTCATGAGCTGATCGGCCAGGTGAAAGGCGTCGTAGCCCAGCAGGAGGGAGTCGCTGCGCAGGAGGCGCCGGTTCGTGGAGTGTTCGTTGCCGCCGCGCTCGGTGCGGTAGTAGGTGACGGCCTGAGTGGTGTCGATGTCGGTCAGGCCCGCTGCCGCGGCGTCCTCAAGGGTGTCGGGCAGCCAGTTCACGCGGGTCATCTCGCCGGAGCGGGCCTCTTCGGTCCGTGCGTTGGCGAGGGCGTCGAGTGCTGCGGCCGGACCGCCGGGGTAGAAGCTACGGAACGCGGCGCCGATGTTGACGGGGACGACCGTGCCGACCGCCTTGATGCGGTGGTCCGTGCGGGCGGTGTGCACGCCATAGCCGCCACCGGCGCAGATGCCGAGGACGCCGATGCGCTGCGGGTCGATGCCGGGGGTCGTGGTGAGCGCGTCGATGGCGTAGGAGATGTCCTCACCTCGGCGGTAGGGGTCTTCGAGGTCGCGGGGCTCGCCCTCGCTCTGGCCCTGATGGGCGGGGTCGAGGACGAGCGCCGCGATGCCGCGGGCGGCGAGACGGGCGGCGTAGGTGGCGCCGATCTGCTCCTTGACGCTGCTGCCCGGGGTGGCGAGCACGACGGCGGGCAGCGGTGCGCTGCTGTCGGCGTTGTCGGGCAGGTGGAGGTTGGCGGCGAGGTTGATGGGACCGCGCGGGATCGGGAGGTGCTGGATCATGCCTGGCTTCCTTCGTGAGATGGTTGTTCCACAGGAGTCCAGTACAAGACGGCATCTTGTACGACTTGGAACTAATACGAAACTGTACTACATGGGCGGAGGGGCCGCATGTCGGTCGACGGGGCGCAGCTGTGGACGCTGAACCAGCGGCTGCTGGCAGTCGTGATGGATGCCTGCACTGAGGAGCTGGCCGAGCTCGGGTTGGAGACGAAGGAGTTCTTCGTCCTGGCCGAGGTGGAGGCATCGCCGTACCCGGCCGAGATCGCGACCGCGCTACTGCTGCCCAAGGCGAGCGTGACGGTCTACGTCCGCAACCTCGTCACCAAGGGCTACATCCGCCGCGAGATCGACGAGGCGGACCTGCGGCGTCACCGGCTCGTACTGACCGCCGAGGGCACGCAAGCACGCGATCGAGCACTTGCAGCCCTGGCGGCGGAGTACGACCGCAGGCTGGCGAGGGTCACCCCCCACGACCGCGTCGAGCTGCAACGCATCCTCAAAGCGATGCTCGCCTCGCCCGCGTCAGCCCACATGCACGAGTGATTCAGGTAGGCGCGCTGCACTGTGGTCGCCGCTTCGGCCGGGTTGGCCGGCGGCGGGTGGGAGATGGCATGATCCCGGCGCGTCCGATTCGCCATTGCCTGGGCGCGCGGCTCCCGGGCCGGGTCCGACGAGGTCATCAGACAGCCCGGCCCAGGAGCCACACCACGGTCGCAGCCCGCCGCAGAGGCGCTCGAACCGGCCGAGGCAGCCCGGCCGAACGGGCAGGGCGGCGCCCAGTCGACGCCGAAATTCGCAACCGGCCCGGTTGGTGAAATCCGGTGCTGGTGCGCAGGGCCTCGCGGCGCAGGTGAGCAGGTCCTCGCGGGCACGCTCGCCGAGGCCGCAGCCGTGGTCCTCGAGGAAGCGGAAGAAGCTGTCCAAGACGTCCGCCGGGGCGATACGCAGCCCGTTGAGGTAGCGGGACGCCCTGGCCTCGGAGGAGTGGTTCTCGGCAGCGAGCTGCTTTTGTGTGACGCCCGTTGCCGCGGCACACGCCTTGAAGGCCGCGCTCATCGCCAGCCCGTAGCGCCGGGCGCCGTCCTCTCCCGCCATGCCGTCCCCACATCTGCACCAACTTCCCGGGCCCGTGGCCGCGATCCTCCCGCCCCGGCCGGCACCAGCACGGCCATCTGCCGGGAACAGCCCCTCCCCCGCTTCCACAAGATCAGCAGGCACCCCAACATGAAAAAGCGAACCGCAGCCACTCCGGAAAGGGGGCCCTCCACGGCCCACAGGCCCCTGCGGCAACGCCACCGGCCGCCGCCTCTTCCCGGTCGCCATCGCGGCTCCCACCGCTGCGAACGCGACGACCGGGGCCGGTCGGCGGGCAGGGATCGGCTGGGACAAGGTGGTGTGCGAGAGTGGCGGCCGCTGGCACGCCAACGGCTACTACGGTGGCCGTGGCAATCTGAACGGGAATCCACGAGGGCTGGGGCCATCTCAACAACGCGCGTGGAAGCTCAGCAGGGCAAGGCGAGAGTCATCTGGAACGGAAGGCATGAACGATAAGAAGAGTGCTCTTCGCAGGGTGCCCTCGCGGACGGCGCTCGTTTTCTACACCGCCGTCCCGATCTGGTTCCTGCTGGACGAGATCTACGAACCCTCAAGCTGGCATCTCGTGAAACTTGTCCTCTTCTCCGCCTGGACGACCGCCGCAGCGGCTGCCTTCGCACTCTCGTTCAGGAGGAAAGAAAATTGATCTGACACCGAGCCCGACACATACGGCCCCACGGCGCGCTGATCCCAGGGGCCGGCGCGGCGTCATACGGACGGGCCGACAGTGCCCGCCGGAATATGGCCCAGCCGCCGCTTCTACCAGCCTGCTGCCGCCCCGCCGCAGCGACGCCGACCCGCGGGAGGCGCGCGGCCGCCCGGCCGCGAGAGGGCAGGGGCCCAGCGGCCCGGGAGCGGCAGGGAGGGCACCGCGGGACCGGGAGGCGAACCCGAGCCCGACCTTCCCCGCCCGACCGCCCACCAGCCGCCATCACCCAGCCACACCACCAACCACCACACCAGCCAGCAGAGGACCAAGAGGAGAGGGAGAGGGTTGTCGGCAAGCCGGTGAACCTTGATAGCGGCCGCTGAACTGCGAAAACACCGGGACTCGTGCATAGAAGCCCCCGGGGCAGCACCCGGGGAAACACGGGACCGCCCGCTGCCCTATCCCAGGCTTTTTCCATACCTTGACGGCCGCTCAGGACGACCCCGAGTCGGGCACCGGAACGCTACCCCGACCCAGCCACCGCACGCTGTCAGCGACCCGGGGAGCCGTCCCCTGCGGCAGGCCGCCTGACGGAATGCGGGAGGATCACGGTCGGCTCCCCGGCTCATGTCATTGCCCGCCGGGGAGCTTCTCCATTTCCGCGGTGCCGACCGGGCCGGCTCAGGCGAGGCCCTGGTCGAGCGCCACCCGCAGCAGCGTGACCGCATCCAGCACGTCCTGGGACAGCCAGGGCTCGCCGTCCGCGGCGTCGATGACCAGGCGGCCGTCGATAAACGTCCCCCAGTGGTCACCGACCATCGCGGCCCAGCCAACGGCCGGCCCGCCGCCGGGCCGGCGGACCTGGAACACGGACGGGTCACTCTCCCAGCCATCGACGAGCAAGGTCGCATCCGCGGCGCTCCACGTGCCGGTCGGATCACCCAGGCCCCGGCCGAACGGTGACAGTGACGTGCGCTCCGCGGCGAGCGCCAGGCGCAGCGGCGCCCCGTCGGCCCCCGGGTCGGCGGCCGTGCCCGGCGCCATGGTGTCCGGGTCAATCTGCGGTGGCACGCCAGCGGCGGGGCGGTGGTGCAGCGGCCGGCGCCGCACCGGCGCCGCCGGAGTTTCGACGCGCGGGTAAACAAGAGTCGGGGCGGTCGGGGTGTCGCCGCCGACAGGGTCGCTTGATTCGACGCGCGGCGATTCACCGGCAGCGGCCTGCGCAGCAGCGGCGGGCTCGCGCCGGCGGTCGGCGAGCATCTCGTAGCGCAGGGCGTGAGCCATGCGCCGCATGCGCTGGGTGGCGGCATCGACGCTGCGCTCGAGCAGCTCCAGGGCCTGGGTGCCGCGCGCGTCGATCCCGCCCCGGCGGGATTCCTCGAGGTTCTGCAGGAAGCGGGCCGCGCTGCGCTGCACGCCACCGGATTGGTGACCCGTGCCCGCCATGGCCAGCAGGTCCTGTACCGGCGCAGCGCGCTCGGTGGCCGACTGGCGGTGCGTCCGAGCTGTCCGGGCTGGCCTGACCGGCCAATCGGCCCCTGCACAGGCTCTGGCTTGCTCTCTGACCGGCAATCATGATCATATCCAGGGCTGTCCGCAGTCCGCGGGGCGTGGATGCCTCGCGGCCGGAGTCTCGGGAGGGAACATGAGGGCTTTGAAGCAGGCGGCCGCGGTGGCGTGCGCCGCGCTCCTGGTGGCGATCGGATCGTCGCCGGCGTCGGCGGCGGGCGCGACCGCTACCAACACGCGCAGTCAGTACATCGCCAAGTCGCCGACGCCGGACGCGAAATCCTGCATCGAGCGGCGGATCTACCTGGCCTCCGGCCCGTACTACTGGTACGTCCTGACCCTGGAGTCCGGCGAGAGCACGGGCATCTGGCGGAACATCACGCTGGCGGCGGGCTGGTACGGGTGGAAGGACTGCCTGTCCTATGCGGGCCCGAGCCTCTACCACGTGACCAGTGAGCTGAACCCGGACAACCCGGCCTACGGCACGGCCCAGGTGGCCTTCGACGACACCAGCCGGGGCGCGGAGTACGTGTGGGGCAGCAAGCTCACCCCCCTGTAGGCGCGCCCGCCCGGTGCCGGCGGGCCAGCCCGTGGGGCGGCCGCCGGTCTGGGTGTAGACGTTGCCGAACTGGAGGGCGGCCCGTACCGCCTACCGGGACTACCGGAGCGGGCTGCCGAAGTGGGCTGAGCCCTTCAGGCCTGTGAGCTGCCAGCTGGCACGGGCGTGCCGGCCGAGGAGGCGCGGCTGCTGGGACCGAGCGGCGGGCCGCCCCGATCTGGCTGCTGTCCTCGGTCCGAAGACGCCATCGCCCCCGTGGCCAGCACGGGGAGCGATGACGTGCGGTGCAGTCGCAGCCCGCGTGGTGGTGCAGGGCGACGAAGCGGTCCAGCGCCGGTCGGCGCCGCGGTCGGCCATCCACGGACCGGACCGGACGGCCTCTCCACCCGCAGGTCTTCGGGCCCCGTGCCGATGCGGCGGGCCAGATGCCCGGCCGTCCCCGGACGCGCCCGGTGATGCGGGAGTGCGGGAGGGTCCGGTGCGCGAGGGTGATGCCGCCCGGATCCCTCCGGGCGGCACCGGCCGTTGGTCGCGACTCCCGCGGCTACGACGCGGCGAAAAAGACATCCGATGCGGAAGAGTCGTCAAGCTGCAAGGGACAGGTGGACTTCTCGTGGCGCGGGGAAGGCGATGTCCTCGTTGAAGTGCGTGCGCCGGGTGAGGCAGTGGTGGAGGCAGCCGATCATGCGGCTGAAGAGGTTGCGCTGGGCGGCGGTGTGCCGGTCGCCGGCTTCGTGGCGGCGGTCGTAGTGAGCTCTGGCTCCGGTTGAGTGGGCCATCGCCGAGAAGGCCCACATGTAGCCGGCCCAGGCCAGCCGCTGGTTTTTGACCCTGCGGGCCATGACCACCGTACTCTTGCCGGAGGCCCTGGTGACGGGGGCCGCGCCTGCGTAAGCCTTCATGCCTCCGGCGTCGGCGAAGCGGGAGCGGTCGTCGCCGATCTCGGCCAGGACGCGGGCGCCGCTGAGGGGGCCGAGTCCGGGGAAGCTGGTGATGATCTCAGTGTCGGGGTGTTCCTCGAACGCCTCGACGGTGGCTTCGGCGAGGTCGTCGGCGCTGGTGCAGGCGGCGTCCAGTTGACGCAAGAGCGCGAGGGCCTGCCTGCCCATGGCCTGCTCCACCAAGGAGAGTTGACGCATCTGGGGTGTGCGGAGCGCAGTGTGGAGCCGCTCGGCCTCGGCGTCGATCGTGTTCTTGCGGCCGGCCTTCTTCAGTAGGCCCGCAGTTGGGTGCGGGTGAGCTTGGCAGCCTGCTGCGGAGTCGGTGCCGCGGCCAGGAGTACGCGGGCGATCGGGTGGAAGATCCCTTCGCGTCGGTGGCAGACGGCGGCCAGGAAGCCGGGGAAGTACTGACGCAGGCGCGAGGTCAGCTTGTTGCCGGCCTGGGTGCGGTCCCAGACCGCGTTCTGCTGGGCGCGAGCGAGCACGGCGACGGCCTGGACGAGCTCGCTGTCGGCGGGCAGCTGCCGGTGGGTGTCGGCGTCGGTGCGGAGAATGTTCGCCAGCACCAGCGCGTCCAAGTGGTCCGACTTCTTGCGCGCGACGGACCGGCAGTCACGGTAGCGTGCCGCGGCGGACGCGGGGAGGGGCGCGGCGGTACGGGTGGTGGGCGCGGCACCGCCGGGGCCTCGTGGAGAGCTCGTCATCTCCCGCGTGTCCCAGGCCCTGCGGCCGCCCGCCCCCGGCCCTGCCTCGGACGGAGCAGCACAGCAGGTCGGCCGGGCCGAAGTCCCGGACGCCGGACCGGCCCTGCATGGCGCACCCCGCCCTGTGTCGGGGAGCCGGGTGTCTACCGGCGCAGCGCCCAGGCGCGGGTGCGGGCGGCGTCGGAGGCCCGGATGCCCTGGGCGGTGGGGTGGTGTCGGCCAGGTGCCGCTGCAGGTGGTGGATGCGCTGGTCGAGGGTGATCGAGATGCGGCGGCGGGAGCCGCCTCGACCGCCGCCAACCCCGCCGCCCGCTCGCCGAACAGCGCGGGCCGCACGTTCGGGTCGTACGACACCCGCGCCCCGGCCACCCGCAACTCCCGGACGAGACCGCGCGCGACCGCACCGCCCGGCTCCATCACCGAGGCGATCGACCCCAGATGGACGTTCGGCGCGGCGGGAAGCGCCGCCGGCCGCCGCAGACTCCAGCCGATCGCGAACTCGTACGCGGCCTTGCCCTGCCCGTCCAGCGTGACCCCCGCCGACGAAGGTGTCGAGCACCGCCCTGCCGACCGACCCGGCCGGCTGCGCCACCGTCGGCGCGGTGCCGGCGAAGCTCCCGGTGGCACTCCACCCGGCGCCGTACGTCGAGCCCTCGAAGTCGGCGAGCAGCTCGGCGGGACGCTGCGCCAGGTTCTCGAACTCGGTGACCTTCACGTTGGCGAAGGTCGCCGCGCCGCCGCTGGTGAACAGGTTGGTCCCGTCGTCCGCCGGGTCGGCGAACACCTCACTGGAGTGCGGGTAGCGGCCCTCGTCGACGAAGTACTCGACCGTCGTCCGGTCGACCAGGATCCGCAGGTGCGCCTGGGCCTTCGTCCGGTCGTACGGCGCGTGGCTCTCCTCGCGCCAGCCGGACGGGTCGGGGTTGCCGGTCTCCCGGCGGTTGAGGTAGCTGACGTCCCGGTAGATCCCGGCGTCGGCGTGCCGGGTGCCGTCGGCGGAGACCCGCAGCTGCACGCCCAGGTTGTCCAGCGCGCTCCAGCTGACGTCGGCCTCCAGCTGGTACGCCGTGCCGTGGTACGGCAGCGCCAGCTTCCCGTCGACCTGGAAGGATCCCAGGTCGAGCACCCGGGTCGCGTGCTGGTCGAGCGCGGGCACCGGCCGGGAGGCCAGCGCGTAGCCGTCCGGGTAGTGCCTGAGCGTCACCTGACGGGTGATCGAGTCGGTGCCGTTGAAGCCGTCGGCGGCCCAGGTCGGCGTGTTGTACGGGTAGGACCAGTTGTTCATCCACCCGATCGCGTACCGGCGGTCCAGCGGCGCCGCCGGGTCCTCCCAGGTGACGCCGCCATACCAGTCCAGCCCGCGGTCGAGCCACTGCGGCACCGCCGCGTCCGGCGTGAAGGACGTGCCGTCGAAGCTCCCCGTCCAGTACGCGTACGTGTTGGGGTCGCCGGTCAGGTACCCGTTGGCGCTGGCGCCCAGCACCCAGTGCAGGGTGCCGTCATCCGCCCGGAGCTGGTACAGGTCGGGGCACTCCAGGGTGCCGTACGAGCCGTTGACGTACTCGGAGGCGAAGGTCCAGCTCTTCAGGTCGGGGGAGGTCCAGAAGCCGATCCGGTCGCCCTGGGCGAGCAGCGCCACCCAGCGGTTGTGGGGGCTGTCCCAGACCAGCTTGGGGTCGCGGAAGTCCTTCCGGCCGCCGTTGGCCAGCACCGGGGTGTCGCCGTACGGGCGGAAGTTGCGGCCGCCGTCGGTGGAGTACCAGAGGAACTGCGCCTGCGGGCCGGAGGCGTCGGCGATCTGCTCGGGCGTCGGGTGGTCCATCTGGGTCACCAGCGCCACGATCGCGCCCGCTCCGAAACCGGCGGTGTTCGCGCTGTCGACCACCACCGAGCCGGACCAGAGGTCGTAGTTGGCGTTGGTCTTCTTCGGCGCGGCCACGCCCTGGTCGTGGAACGCCACGCCGTGGGTGCTGGTGGCCAGACGCCAGGCGGTGCCGATCGACTGCCCGTAGTCGGCATTGTAGAGGTAGCAGTACTGGAACTGTCCATTGACCCAGATCGGCCGCTGCGGGTCGTTCTTCCAGTGGTCGGGGACGGTGAAGTGGTAGCCGGCCCCGGTAGGCGTCGGCGGCGTGTGCGGCCGTGGGGGCCACCGGGCCTGGGGCGGCCACGGCCAGCGCAGTAAGCGCCAGGCCGAGGCCGAGGACGGAGGTGGGGGATTTACGGGGGTTGCTCAGGCAGATCAGGTCTGGTCAGGTCAGACGAGCGCGGGCACGGCGGTCGGCTCGACCGTCATCGTCCGGCCGTCCCAGCTCACCGGCATCGGGTCGCTGACCCCGCCTTCGAACGAACCGTCGGCGCCGGTGTGGTGGAAGCCCATCAGCACCCACCGCCCGTCCTCGCGCCGCCGAAGCAGCTTCCCGCTGTAGTACCGGTCGTCCGTGACCTGCACCGCGGCGTCGATGTCGAACGGGCCGAGCAGGCTCTCCGCCGGGGCCGCCCAGATCCCGCCGCGCGTTCCGGTCGCGCGCCGACGCTCGGAGGTGTGCTCGGCGAGGCAGGAGAAGATCAGCACCGGCCGGCCGTCCACCACCTCCGTCTGGGTCACCTCCAACTGCCCGAAGCCGTTGGCGGAAGCGACCGACAGCGGCGGACGCAGCTCCCACTCCCGCAGGTCGGCGGAGACCGCGTGGCCGACCACGCCGCGCTCGAACGCCGGGCCCTCGGTGGCCCGCGCGGTGATCAGCATGTGCCAGCCGTCGCCGCCGGGGTCGGCGAACACCCAGGGGTCGCGGAAGGCCTCGTCGTGCCACTCCCCCGTCGCCAGCGTCTCGTACCAGCGGCCGTCGGCGCTGAGCACCGGGTTGGCGCCGGCCTTGTGCCAGGTCATCAGGTCGTCGGAGGTGGCGTAGCCGATCCGCTGGACGTTCTTGCCGTCGGCGGCCCGGGTGGAGCCGGTGTAGAAGAGGAACCAGGTGCCGTCGGGGTGGCGGACCACCGAGCCGGTCCAGGTGGCGAGGTCGTCGAAGGCGGGGGCGTCGGCCCGGACCAGGGCGTCCGGCACCCGGGTCCAGTTCCGCAGGTCGGTGGAGACGGCGTGGCCGATGGAGGCGCGGTAGTGCCGGGCCTCGGGGTCGTGCAGGGCGCGCGAGGCGTACAGGAAGAACAGGTGGTACTGCTCGCCGTCGTCGGCGAACCAGAAGTCCCAGACCCAGGATTCGGGCAGCGTGAACATACGGAGGGGCCTTTCGAAGAAGTGTGGGTCAGCCCTTGACGCCGCTGGCGGCGACACTGCTGACGAAGGCGCGCTGGAAGGCGAGGAAGACCACCAGCACCGGCAGCGTGATCATCGACGTGTACGCCATGACCTCGCCCCAGGCGGGGTTGTCCTGGAAGAAGTACTGCATGCCGACCATCACGGGCCGCAGCTGCTCGTCCTGGACCACCATGGTGGGCCACAGGTACTGGTTCCAGGCGGGCAGGAAGGTCAGGATCGCCACCGTGGCGAAGGCCGGGCCGGAGAGCGGCACGACGATCTTGCGGTAGATGGTGAACCAGCCGGCGCCGTCGATCCGGGCGGCCTCGTCCAGCGAGGTGGGGATGGTGGAGAAGTACTGGCTGAACAGGAAGATGGAGAAGGCGTTCGCCACGAACGGGATGATCTGCACCTGGTAGCCGTTGAGCCAGCCGACGTCCCAGACCAGGGTGCCGTCCTGGAAGAACAGGATCGGCAGGTGCGCGGCCCAGTACACCAGCGGCACGGCGATGGTCTCGAACGGGACGATCAGCGTGGCGATGACGACGCTGAGCACCAGCCCCCGTCCGCGCCAGCGCAGCCGCGAGAGCGCGAACCCGGCCATCGAGTTGACCACCAGGCCGAGCACCACCACCGCGGCGGTGACCAGCAGCGAGTTCAGCAGGAACCGGCCGACCGGGACGCGGTCGAAGACGGCGCCGTAGTTGTCCAGGCTGATGTCGCCGACCGGCAGGAAGGCCCGCCAGCCGCCGATGTCGGAGAGCAGCTGCCCGTCCGGCTTCAGGCTGGAGACGAACATGAACACCAGCGGGAAGAGGAAGAACACCGCCAGCCCGACCAGCACCAGGTACGACCAGGTCCGGCGCCGCCGGCACAGCGTCCGCTCGCTCACCTCGGTGCGGGCCTCGGTGCGCGCCCGGGGCGCGCGTACGGTCTGGGCCATGGGTCAGTCCTTGTCGCGGGTGAGGTGGCGCTGGATCAGCGCAATGACGAGCACGATCACGAAGAAGATCAGCGACAGCGCGGAGCCGTACCCGATCTGCTGCTGGCGGTAGCCGGTGAGCACCGCGTGGTAGACCAGGGTGGTGGTGGAGTCGACCGGGCCGCCCTGGGTCATCACGTCGATCTGCACGAACAGGCCGAGCGCGGCGATGGTGATGGTGATCAGGACGAAGATCCTGGTCGGACGCAGGCACGGCCAGGTGACGTCCTTGAACTGGCGCCAGGTGCCGGCGCCGTCCATCCGGGCCGCCTCGTACAGCTCCTCCGGGATGGTCTGCAGGCCGGACAGCCAGATCAGCATGTGGAAGCCGACGGCCTGCCAGATCGACAGCACGATGATGGCGAACAGCGCGGTGCTGGGGTTGTTCAGCCACGCGGTGCCCTGCCAGGCGCCGAAGGTGATGGAGTCGATGAAGGAGTTCACCAGGCCGTCCGGCTGGTACATGAACTTCCACAGGATCGAGACCACGACGATCGAGGTCACCACCGGGATGAAGAAGATCACCCGGAACGCGGTGACGCCGCGGATCTTCTGGTTCACCAGCAGCGCCAGGAACAGGCCGAACCCGGCCTGCACCGGCACCACCACCGCCGCGAAGGCGAAGGTGTTGATCGCCGATCTGAAGAACGTCGGGTCGAAGGTGAACGCGCGGACGAAGTTGTCGAAGCCGACGAAGCGCAGCGGTTCCGGGGAGATCAGCCGCGCGTTGGTGAAGGAGAGCGCGAAGCCGAGCAGCACCGGCACGATCAGGAACGCCAGCAGCAGCACGATCGCCGGGGTGGCCATCGCCAGGCCTGCGCGGGCCTCGCCGCGCCGGGCCGCGGCGCGCTTCCTGACCGTCGGCTTCGGGAGTTGATCGACCGGACCACTGGGCTCGGCCGGGGTTTCGAGGCGGAAGGTCGCCGTCATGGGTCACGCCTTTCCGGAGGCGGGGCGGCACACGTACCGCCGCCCCGTCCCGCTTGCCGCCGCGTCAGTTGCCGTAGCCGTTGTTCGACTTGATGTCGCTGTCGATCGCCTTCACGGCAGCGTCCAGCGTCGCCTTGACGTCGGCGCCGTTCATGATGTCCTTGGCGGCCTTCTCGAACGAGGTGGAGATCACCGGGTAGCCGGGCGTGGCCGGGCGGGCCAGCGCGAACTTCTGCGAGAGCACCGCGAACTGGTGCAGCGAGCCCTGCTCGCTGAAGTACTTCGACGCGGCCGCCGCGCCCGCCGTCGCGGGGATGACCACCTGGCTGTCGGCGAAGTCGGTGAGGTACTTGTCCTGGAAGCTGAACTTCAGGTACTCCCGGGCGCCTTCGGCCTTGGCGCCGGTGCAGCCCGCCGAGATGCCCCACTGCCAGGACCCGCCGCCGATCTTCGCGCCCTTGCCGAAGTCGACCGGCGGCAGGATCAGCAGGTCGGAACCGACCTTCTCCAGCGCGTCCTGGGCGTTCCACACTCCGGTGTAGCTGAGCGCCACCTTGTCGTCGATGAAGTTCTGGTTGCCGACCGGGCCGTTGGAGTTGGCCCAGCCGTTCTTGAAGGCCTTCTGGAACCAGCCGAAGAACTTCTGCGCGTCCGGCCCGTTCAGCGCGCCCTCGGCGGTCTTCATGGTGCTGCGGTCGATCTCGTCGCCGCCGCTGCTCTGCAGCATCGGCGAGTACGCGTAGCTCCACCACTCGCCCTTGTCAGCGGCGCCGAGGTCCAGCGGGGTGGCGTATCCGCTCTGCTTCAGCTTGCCGGCGGCGGCCTCGAACTCCTCGACCGTCCACGGCTTGTCCACGGTGGGGATCCGGATGCCGTTCTTCTCCAGCACCGACTTCCGCGCGAAGATCGACAGCGCGGCGTCCCAGTAGCCCGCCGAGTACACCGTGCCCTTGTACGTGCCGACGGCCGTGGGCAGCAGCGAGTCGGTCAGCGTCTTCGGCAGCTCCAGCGGCTGCAGGTAGCCGGCCCACGCCCAGTTGGGCATGATCGGGCCGTCCATGTCCAGCAGACAGGGCAGGTTGCGGGCGGCGGCGGCCGCGGTGATGGCGTCGTTGTACGAGCCCTGCGGGAAGTTCTGCTGGACGATCTTGTACTTGCCCTGCGAGGCGTTGAAGTCGCCGATGATCTTCTTGTAGACGGCCAGCTCCCCGGGGTTGCCCGCGGAGTGCGTCCACATGGTGATCTCGGTCGGCCCGTCGCCGGAGGCGTCGCCGCCATGGCTCGCCTTGGCACAGCCGGACAGCGCGGCCGTGGCGAGAAGACCCGCCGCTGCTACGATTGCGAGGGGATTGCGCACAGGTGGTCCCTTTCTCGGAGCCGACCGCCAAGTCGCCTCCGAACCTGAATGGCAGCGCCAACTGCCATCTGAAATACCGTGAGTCCGCCGCCGGTCTCAGGTGCCGACCGGGGTCGGCGGCGGCCCCACGGAGGCCCGAAGGATCATCGGGCAGTCCATGAGGAGCGGGTCGGTCCGATCGGCCTCCCGCACGCCGAGGGCGACCTCCATCGCCCAGCGGCCCATCTCGTAGTGGGGCAGCGCCACCGTGGTCAGCGGCGGGTCCAGCTCCGCGGCGATCAGCTGCTGGTCGTCGTAGCCGACGATCGACAGGTCGTCCGGCACGACCAGCCCGCGCCGGTGCGCCACCGTGTACGCGCCCATCGCCATGCGGTCGTTGAAGCAGAAGATCGCGGTCGGCCGGCGCTCGGCGGGCAGGTCCAGCAGCACCTCGGCCGCCACCCGGCCGCCCCACGCGTCGGTCACCCCGCGCACGTGCAGCGCCGCGTCGAAGGCGATCCCCGCCTCCGCCAGCACCTGCCGGTAGCCCGCGTAGCGCAGCCCGGAGGCCACCACCTCGTCGTCCACCGGCGCGTCCACGTACGCGATCCGCCGGTGCCCGGCCGCCACCAGCTCCCGGGTCGCGGCCGCCCCGCCCTCCCGGTCGTCCGGCACCACGGCGGGCCAACCGCCGTCCGCCGGACGGCAGTCCAGGAACACCGTGTCCGCCGGGAGGCCGGCCGGCGGGGTGACCACCCGGTGCCACATCCGGGCGTACACCATCGCCTCGACCCGCTGGCCGCTCAGCGCGTCGACCGCCTGCCGCTCCTGCTCCTGGTAGCCGTCGGTGTTCACCAGCACCACCAGGTAGCCGTGCTCCCGCGCCACGTCGTTCGCCCCGGCCAGCATCCGCCCGGCGAACGGCGTGGTCGCCACGTTGTCCGAGATCAGCCCGATCATCCGGGTCTTCTGGGTGCGCAGACTGCGCGCCACCGAGTCCAGCTTGTACCCGACCGCCTCGGCCGCCGCGCGCACCCGCTCCTGCGTCTGCGGCGAGATCCGGTCGCTGCCGGCCCCGCTCAGCACCATCGACACCGTGGCCGTCGACACGCCGGCGGCAGCCGCGACATCCGCCATCCGCACCCGAGCCACCGCGGTCCGCCCTCCTCCCCGATTTAAACGATTAACCATCGCGAAGCGAGTATGCAACCCCCCGGTTACGGGGGTCAAGACATCACCTGCGGCGTGACCTCACTGCAACCTCAGCCCGACGCCACCCCGTAACTCCCGCGCTCCAGCCGGAACCGCATCGGACCGGTACTGTGCGCCTGGATGCGCCCGAACAGCCGCGAGCGCACCGGCTCGGGCAGCTCCCGGCCGTTCGCCTTCGTCCAGTCCAGGATCCCGAACAGCACGGCCGCCCCGTCAAGCTCCGCCGCACCCGTCCGCCCGTCCGCGAGCACGGCGAGCACCCGCTCCGGTTCCTCCGCGGCGTGCTGGACGCGGTGATCGCGGAAACGCCACACCTAGGCTCGTTCGGCCAGCTCTGCGCCATCGAGGTCTTCAACGCCTTCGACGACCCGCGCCCCGCCGATGTCCTGATCGCACTGCTGGAGAGCGACAACGCGGTCGTCCGCGAGTGGTCGGCGGAGGCCCTGGCCAGGCTGCCCGTCCAGCGCGCCGTCCCCGCCCTCCTCGCGGCGCACGAGGCCTTCCGCCGCCGAGGCGAGGACCCGTCGTACTCCGAGGGGGAGCGCCTGCGCTGGGCCCTCACCGACCTCGGGGCCAGGGTGCCGGTCCTGCCGCCCCGCGCCACCGAGCTGTCCCTCGACCCGGCAGCCCCCGACCCCGAGTGGCGGACCGCCCACCTCGCCGAGGTCGTCGAGGAGTTGGCCGCGCACCACCAGGCGGTCCTCTACCTGACGTTCTGGCGCGTCGGTCCGGACGGCCGCCGCCGGTCCTGGGTGTCCGGTCCCGGCCTGAGCTGGGAGGTCGACCGCCGTCTCCCCTGGGCGCAGACCGTCGCGGACTGCCGCGACTACGCCCTGCTGATCGCCGCGGAAGCCCCTGACTCCCCCGACGTCGTCGCGGCCGTCTGCTAGATCGACGAGTCCGACCTCTGACCCGAATCCGCAGGCAGTGGCGGGCGGCTGGTAGCTGATACGACGACAGGTGCGCTTTCGTTTTGAGAAGATCGGGATTCCTACACCGTGACCAGCTCAAACGTGAAAGTGCACCTGTCGAGTGAAGACGATATCGCGTCGCCGTACCGCTTCCCGCACGCCTGGTCGGCGCTGGACCCGGGTGAACGCCCGGGTGGGCGAGGTGGACGTGTCGCTGACCGAGAACGGCGGCCTGCTGCTGGTGGCCGAGCTGGACCGGGCGCTGGGCATCACGGCGGCCCTGGATGCGGGGATCGGTCCGCTCAAGGAGCGTGATCGGGGCCTGTCGGGCGGGGAGTTCGCGCTGGCTCTCGCCGCGGTGCAGCTGACCGGCGAGGACCATCTGGTCGGCTTCGACCGGCTGCGCGCGGACCGGGTGGGCGAGGGGCTGCTGCCCGCCCCCATCCCGGCCTTGGACGGGGCAACACAGCGGGTCGGCCGGGCCGAAGTCCCGGACGCCGGACCGGCCCTGCACGGCGCACCCCGCCCTGTCTCGGGGAGCGGGTGTCTACCGGCGCAGCGCCCAGGCGCGAGTGCGGGCCGCGTCCGAGGCCCGGATGCCCTGGGCGGTGGGCGTGGTGCCGGCCAGGTGCCGCTGCAGGTGGTGGATGCACTGATCGAGGATGATCGAGATGCGGCGGCGGGAGCCGCCTCGAATGGCGGCGACGGTGGCGGTGCTGGTGTCCAGGCAGGCGGCAAGGTAGGTGGCGGGCCAGCCGCGGGCCGCGAGCTGAGCCAGGGCCTCGGCCGCCGGGCCTGCGCCGGTCAGGCCGCGGCCGTAGCCGGGAGGTTGGCCGCGTCGGGGCAGCGGGATGCCGAGGACCGCCTCCGCGGTGCTGCGGGCGATCCGGACCGGACGCCTCCCCGGCGGGCGCAGCAGGCGGCGCACCAGGGTGACGGAGATCCCGGCGGCATCCGCGATGTCCTGGGCGGACATGCCGCGGCGCACCAGGACAGCGGCCCGGGTGGCGGCGGAGGCAGGATCGACGCGGGCCGCCAGACCCTGGGCACGGTCCGCGTCGCGGCGCCGGCGGGCCCGCAACGCGGCCTGACGACACCCGGCGCGCAACTGATCTTTTGCTTTCGAGGTGACAGGTGGGGTGGCGGGGTGTAGGCCGGTGGTATGCGGTACCCGGATGGTGGTGGTCTGACCGCGCGGGAGCGGGCCCGGCGGGAGCGGGTGCGCCTGGAGGCTGCCGAGATGTTCGAGCAGGGGATGCGCCCGCCGCAGGTGGCCCAGCAGTTGCGGGTGTCTCGCAAGTCGGCCTACGCGTGGCAGGCGCGGTGGCGTGAGGGCGGCGTCGGGGCGCTGGCGTCCAAGGGGCCCAGTGGCCGGACCTCGCGGATGAAGCCCGAGTGGCGGGCGTGGCTGGAGGAGGCGCTGGAGCAGGGGCCGGCCGCGCACGGCTGGGTGGAGGACCAGCGGTGGACCCTGGCCAGGATCGTGGTGCTGGTCGCCCGGCGGTTCCATGTCCGCTTCAGCCAGGCGCAGATGTGGCAGATCCTGCACCAGATGGGCTGGACGGTGCAGGTCCCGGCGCATCGGGCTGCCGAGCGCGACGAGCGGGCGGTGGCGACCTGGGTGAAGGAGACCTGGCCGCGCGTGGAACGACGGTGAGGGACCAGAATGCCTGGCTGTGTTTCGCCGACGAGTGCGGGCAGTCGCTGTGGCCGCCCAAGGCACGTACCTGGTCGAAGCGGGGCCATCCGCCGGTGGTGCGGGTCTGCGGCAGGGGATCGGGGCGTGTGTGCCTGGTGGGGCTGGTGTGCTGCCGTCCGGGAGAGCGCACCCGCGTGATCTACCGGTTGCTGGCCCACCACGGCCGCAAGGGCGAGAAGAAGGGCTTCACCGAACCGGACTTCGCCGCCCTGCTCGACGACGCCCACCACCAACTCGGTGGGAACATCGTACTGGTGTGGGACAACTCCACCCAGCACACGGATACGGCGATGCGCGAACTGCTGGCCGCCCGCAGCAGCTGGCTGACCGTCTTCTACCTGCCGCCGTACGCACCGGACCTGAACCCGGTCGAGGGCGTGTGGGCCCACCTGAAGAAGTCCCTGGGCAACCTGGCCGCCCACACACTCGACCAACTCGCGGCCCTCGTCCGCACCCGGCTCAAACGGATGCAATACCGCCCCGGTCTACTCGATGGGGTCACGTCCGCCGGAGTGGTGTATCGACGGCCACTCGGTGATCCGGTTTCAGGCTAGGCGGTAAGGGCTGTCGTGATGGTCTCGTCGGGGGT
>NZ_JBFAXX010000081.1:0-29415 GCF_040680995.1 Kitasatospora sp. NPDC051914 | reverse complement strand
GGTTTTTCGCGTGTTCGCCGCGGTCGCGGCCCCCCCGCGGCCGCGCCCCCCCCCCCCCCCCCGCGCCCCCCCCCCCCCCGTCCGGCCGCCGGAAACCGGGTCAGCCCATCGGGAGGCCCTGCGCGGACCAGCGGTCGCCGTGCCGCTCCAGGGTCAGCGGCAGGCCGAAGCAGAGCGACAGGTTGCGGGCCGTCAGCTCGGTGTCGATCGGGCCGGCCACCAGCACCTTGCCCTGACGGATCATCAGGACGTGGGTGAAGCCCGGCGCGATCTCCTCGACGTGGTGCGTGACCATCACCATCGAGGGCGCGTACTCGTCCTGGGCGAGCGCACCCAGGCGGCGCACCAGGTCCTCGCGGCCGCCCAGGTCGAGGCCGGCCGCCGGCTCGTCCAGCAGCAGCAGCTCGGGGTCGGTCATCAGGGCGCGGGCGATCAGGGTGCGCTTGCGCTCGCCCTCGGAGAGGGTGCCGAACCGGCGGGTGGTGTAGCCGGCCATGCCGAGCCGGTCCAGCAGCGCCAGCGCCCGGGCCTCGTCGGCCACGTCGTACTGCTCGTTCCAGCTGGCGGTCATGCCCCAGGCCGCGGTGAGCACCGTCTGCAGGACGGTCTGCTCGCCCGGCAGCTTGTCGAACATCGCCGCGCTGGCGAGGCCGATCCGCGCGCGGAGCTCGAAGACGTCGACCGAGCCGAGCTTCTCGCCGAGGACGGCGGTGGTGCCGGTGGTCGGGAAGAGGTACGTGGAGGCGACCTGCAGCAGCGTCGTCTTGCCCGCGCCGTTCGGGCCCAGGACCACCCAGCGCTCGCCCTCGGCGACCGACCAGGACACCCGGTCGATCAGCGGGCGCCCCTCCCGGAGCACGGAAACGTCGACGAGCTCCAGCACGTCACTCATGCCTAGCCTTCCCCAATGCAGATGTCGGCCGTCCGAGGGCCGGCGGCATCGGGCCTCGGGGTGCGGTCCAGTCGTCTCGACAGTCGGTGCGCGCGGGCAGCGTACTCCGCCGGTCCGGAGGGGCGGGACGGGGTGCGCGGCACGGGCACAGCCCAAACCTACGCCACGCGGATGGCGGACTTGTCCGTAGGCTGGCGGGATGCTCGCCACACCCGCCGACAAACCGTTCCAGGAGCCGCGCTCGGCCCGGCTCACCGCCTGGGGCAACGCCCTGCTCGCCGGCAGCGTGCCGCCCGACGACGCCGCGGCCGCCGTCCTCGGCGACGACGAGTCGCACCGCGTCACCGGACTGCCCGGCGACGCCGACGGCGAGCTGCACGGCCTCACCTGGGCACTCGGCCGGCTCCGCGTCCTCGGCGTCCGCGGTCTGCGGCTCGCCCTCCCCACCGCCGGACACCCGCTCGGCCTGACCGGGCCCGCCGCGTTCAACACCGAGGCGATGGGCGCCGGCGAGGCCGTGCTCGCCGTCGGGGTGCCGATCGGGCTGGTACCGGACGTCCAGGTGTTCGGGCCGGAGGGGGACCGCTCCGCGACCGTGCTGTGGCGCTGCTCCACGGTCAACGACGGCCCGCCGGCGGACGTGCCCTCGCTGCACGAGGCCGAGTTCGAGCTCGCGGACGGCCTCCGGCAGGCCACCGTGCTGCTCACCCGCCTGGACGTCGCCGGGGCCGGGCCGGAGGCGCTGCGGGCGCTGGAGGCGTACCGACGGCGCGGGCACTCCGAACTGCTGGCACCGGGGTACCCGCCGCGGGCCGTCCGCGTGCTGGAGTCCGCACGGCAGGTGTCCGCCCTGCTCTCCATCGCCTCCGGCGGGCACGGGGCCGCCGTGTCCGCCTCCGAGATGGCGGCCCGCCGCGAAGTGCTCGACCCGCTGGAACGCACCGCCCGCCGAGCCCAGGTCGCCGCCTACAACGCCCTGGTCGACGAACCCCGCTAGGGCAACCACAAGGGGCGCTGGGGGCACCTCCCGGCCGAAGGCCGGGGGCGGAACTGCGCAGTCCGAGAGCGGGTCTCACGGCGCACCGGGGCCGGCCCCTGACCGGCGCAGTGACCCGCATCCGAATTGCGCAGTTCCCCGCGCCCCTACGGGTTGGCCCGCGCCCCTAGGGGTGTTCCTCGGCGTTGCGGACGGCCCAGAGGGCGGCCTGGGTGCGGTCGGCGAGGTCGAGTTTCATCAGGATGTTGGAGACGTGGGTCTTCACCGTCTTCTCGGAGAGGTGCAGGCTCCGGGCGATCTCCCGGTTGGAGCGGCCGTCCGCGATGTGGCCGAGGACCTCGCGCTCGCGGTCGGTGAGGGTGCCGCCGCGCCCCTGCGCGGGCCGCGGCCCCTCGTCCGAGAGCAGTGCCTCGGCGAGTTCGGGCTGGAGCAGCACGTGCCCGGCGTGCACCGAGCGGATGGCGCCCGCGAGTGCCTCCGGATCGACGTCCTTGTACACGTAGCCGGCGGCACCGGCCCGCAGGGCGGGGACGACGGTGCGGTGCTCGGTGAAGCTGGTGACGATCAGGACCTTGGCCCGGTTGCCCTGGTCACGGAGCATCTTGAGGGCCTCGATGCCGTCGACGCCGGGCATCTTGAGGTCCATCAGGACGACGTCGGGGGCGAGCTGCTGGGCGAGCGCGGCGCCCTCTGCGCCGTCCACGGCCTCGCCGACCACCTCGATGTCGTCCTGGACCTCCAGGAAGGTGCGCAGGCCGCGCCGCACCACCTGGTGGTCGTCGACCACCAGCACGCGGATCATTGACCGGATGTCAGGCACCGGGGACCTCCAACTCCACGACCGTCCCCTTGCCCGGGGCCGACTCCAGCGTGAGGGTGCCGCCGACGGCGGCCGCGCGGTCGCGCATCGAGACCAGCCCGAGGTGGCGGCCGGCCCGCCGGACGGAGTCCGGGTCGAAGCCGCGGCCGTCGTCGGTGACCCGCAGGACGGCGCCGCGGGAGGGCGTGCCGGTGAGCTCGACCTGGACGCTCTGTGCCCCGGAGTGCCGCAGCGCGTTGTGCAGGGCCTCCTGGGCGACCCGCAGCACGGCGGCCTCCTGGGCGGCGGGCAGGGCCTTGACGTGCTGGGCGGTGAAGGCGACGGCGGCGGTGTGCGCCCGGTCGAGGACCTGGACCTGGGAGGCAAGGGTGGCGGTGAGGCCGTCCTCCTCGAGGGCGGCGGGCCGCAGTTCGACGACGACGGCGCGCAGTTCGTCGGCGGCCTGGGCGGCGAGCCGGGCGACTTCGGCGAGTTCGGCGCGGGCGCGGTCCGGGTCGCGGTCGACGAGGGTGGCGGCGGCCTTGGCGGTGAGGCGCAGCGAGAAGAGCTTCTGCGAGACCGCGTCGTGCAGGTCGTGGGCGATGCGGGCGCGTTCGCCGGCGAGGGTGAGTTCGCGGCTGCGCTCGTAGAGGCGGGCGTTGGAGAGGGCGAGGGCGGCGTGCGAGGCGAGGATGCGCAGGAGTTCCTCGTCGTGGGCGGTGAAGCCGCCGGCCTTGTTGGCGAGGAAGACGGCGCCGAGGATCTCGTCGCCGTCGACGATCGGCATGCCGAGGAAGTCCGTGAGCTCGGGGTGGGCGGCGGGCCAGCCCTCGAAGGCGGGGGCGGTGCGGACGTCGGCGAGCCGGGTGGGTGTCAGTTCGTGGAGCATGGCGGCGAGGACGCCGTGCTGGCGGGGCAGCGGGCCGATGGCGCGCCACTGCTCGTCGGTGACGCCGTCGACGACGAACTGGGCGAAGCCGCCGTGGTCGTCGGGGACGCCGAGGGCGGCGTACTCGGCGCCGAGCAGGGTGCGGGCGGAGGCGGTGATCCGGCGCAGGACCTCGCGGACCTCCAGGTGGCGGCTCATCGCGAGCACGGCGGTGCTGATCGCCTCGATCCCGCCCAGGCAGGGGTCGCAGGCGGGGGCGGGTTCCTCGGGCGGCATGTCCCCCACGCTACCGCCGGGCGGGGGGCCGGGGCATGAGGCGACCGGCCTAGGTCCGGGGGCGTACGGCGGGTACGGCGACGGGCGGCACCCCGGCGAAGGGGTGCCGCCCGTCGTGTGCGGTGCGGGGTGTCAGCCCTTCTGCATGACCTCGGGCTCGTGGCGGCGCAGGAAGCGCTGGATGAGGAAGGCCAGGCCGACCGAGATGGCGATCAGGGCGAACCAGTTGAGGAAGAGGTGGCCGACCGTGTGGTCCCACAGCGGGTCGACGACCGGCGTGGGCGGGCGGACGTCGGAGTTGTAGGTGACGGCGGAGGTGTGTGCCAGGTCGAGGGTGTTGCCGCTCGCGGCGAGGCCCCAGCGGCCGGGCATCAGCCAGGCGAACTGCTCCAGGCCGGGCTTGTCGAAGACCTGGAAGATGGCGCCGGTGAAGACCATCTGGACGATGGCGAACATGACCAGCAGCGGCATGGTCTTCTCGGCGGTCTTCACGAGCGCCGAGATGGTCAGGCCGACCAGCATCGAGGTGAAGCTCAGCAGGATCACGCCGATCGCCATCTCGGCGGCGGGCATGCTCTTCAGGAGCAGGCCCTCGGCGGGCAGGGTGCGGGTCTTGAAGGCGATCGCGGAGATGATGCCGCCCTGGAGGAAGCTGACCAGGCCGAGCACGACGATCTTGGAGACCAGGTAGGCGGAGCGGGAGAGGCCGGTGGCCCGTTCCCGTTCGTAGATCGCCCGTTCCTTGATCAGTTCTCGGACGGAGTTCGCCGAGCCGGAGAGGCAGGCGCCGAAGGCGACCACCAGCAGGATCATCTTGGCGATGTCGTTCCGGCCGGAGGCGCAGGCGGCCAGGCCGCACTTGTCGGGGATCAGCACCGAGACGCCGCCGAGGACGAGCGGCAGCAGCAGGGACAGCAGCATGAAGCCCTTGTCGGAGCCGACGACCGCGAGATAGCGGCTGATCAGCGTCCACAGCTGGGAGCCCCAGCTCTGCGGCTTCGGCGGGCGGACCTGGGCGAGCGGCACGCTCGGGGTGGCGTGCTGCACGGGGGCGTCCACGTCGGCGGAGTACTGCCGGTAGTGGACGGAGCCCTTGTAGCGGCCGGCCCAGTCGTGGTCGGGGTAGTTCTCGAAGGCCTGGAAGACGTCGGCCCAGGTCTCGTAGCCGAAGAAGTGCAGGGCCTCGGACGGCGGGCCGAAGTAGGCCACCGAGCCGCCCGGCGCCATGACCAGCAGCCGGTCGCAGAGGGCGAGTTCGGCCACCGAGTGGGTGACGACGAGGACCGTGCGGCCGTCGTCGGCCAGACCCCGGAGGGTCTGCATGACCTCGCGGTCCATACCCGGGTCGAGGCCGGAGGTGGGCTCGTCCAGGAAGATCAGCGAGGGCTTGGTGAGCAGCTCCAGGGCGACCGAGACGCGCTTCTGCTGGCCGCCGGAGAGGGCGGTGATCCGGTTGTCGGCGCGCTTGTCCAGGCGCAGCTCGTACAGCACCTCGTCGATGCGGCGCTCGCGCTCGGCGGCCTCGGTGTCGCCGGGGAAGCGCAGCCGGGCGGCGTACTTGAGGCCGCTGCGGACGGTGAGCTCCTTGTGCAGGATCTCGGACTGCGGCACCAGGCCGATGCGCGAGCGGAGCTCGGCGAACTGCTGGTACAGGTTCTGGTTGTCGTACAGCACCTCGCCGCGGTCGGCGGGGCGGTAGCCGGTCAGGGCGCGCAGCAGGGTGGACTTGCCGGAGCCGGACGGGCCGATGACGGCGACCAGGGACTTCTCCGGGACGGAGAAGGAGACGTCGTTGAGCAGGACCTTCTTGCCGCCCTTGAACTCGACCTCGACGGTCAGGTGGCGGGCGGAGAAGGTGACGGCGCCGGTGTCGACGAACTCCTGCAGCTGGTCGCCGACCAGGACGAAGCTGGAGCGGCCGACCGTCAGGCGGTCCTGCGGGCCCATCAGCTGACGCTGCACCGGCTGGCCGTTGAGGAAGATTCCGTTGTGGCTGCCGAGGTCGACGATCTCCCAGCGGCCGTCGGCGAGCTGCCGCAGCTCCGCGTGGTGGCGGGAGACCTGCAGGTCGGAGACGACGATGTCGTTGTCCAGGGCGCGGCCGATGCGGATGGTGCGCATGCCGGCGGTGAGGTTGCGCACCATCGTCGGGTTACCGAGGCCGTTCGGCAGCGGCTGGGCCTGGTGCGGCACGTGCGCCTGCGGCGGCACCGGGGCGTGCTGCGGGTGGCCCTGGTGCGGCACGGCGGGCTGCGGGGCCGGGGTGTCCCACTGCTGGTGGACGGGCGGCTGCGGGTGCTGCGCCCACGGCTGCTGGGCGGCCGGGGGCTGCTGGGCCATCGGCGGCGGCGCGGCACGGCTGGTCACGGCCTCGTGCACGTTGGCCTGCGGTGCGGGGGCCTGGGCGGGCGCCGAGAAGGCGAGCCGCGGCCCGTTGTCGGCGTTGCCGAGGTGCACCACGCCGCCCGGGAACAGCGGCACGTGCTGGGTGCGGGCGCCGCCCGCGTAGGTGCCGTTGGTGGAACCGTGGTCCTGCAGCTGCCAGCCGGCCCCGTCGAAGGAGATGGTGGCGTGCCGCCAGGAGACCCTGGCGTCGTCGAACGCGAAGTCCGATGCCGGGTCCCGTCCGATGGTGTACGCGCGGCCCGGCTCCAGGACGGTCTGCTGCCCGTTGAGCTCCAGTACGAGTTGCGGCACGTCCGCCTGCCCCCGCTCTCTCGGTCCCCCGATTGGCTCCCCTGGCGGGGAGTTGCGCATGTGAATCTGACGGGGGAATCATTCCAGCCCCGCTGCCGTACCTGAAAGTCACCTCGGGCTTTGTGACCGGCCGGCAACGAAACCGGGGCAGCGGTGTCGTCCCAGCGTGCGGACGCGGGGCGTGGCCGGGACACTCGGGCGGGTAGCGTGGGAGGCACCATGAACGCGACTGATCCGGCCGCCGAGCCCCTCCCCGCCCCGCAGCCACGGACCGACGGCGAGCGCACGCTGCTCGTCAAGGTGTTCGGCAAGGACCGCCCCGGAATCACGGCGGGCCTGTTCGCCACGCTCGCCGAGTTCGGCGTGGACGTGATCGACATCGAGCAGGTCGTCACCCGTGGCCGGATAACGCTGTGCGCCCTGGTGACTCCGCCCGCCGCCGGCGGCCCGGAGGGCGAGCTGCGCTCGACCGTGCACCGCTGGGCCGAGTCCCTGAAGCTGCAGGCCGAGATCATCTCCGGTACGGGCGACAACCCCGCGCGCCGCGAGGGCCGTTCGCACGTCACCGTGCTCGGCCACCCGCTGACCGCGGAGGCGGTGGCCGCGCTGGCCGGCCGGATCAGCGAGGCCGGCGGCAACATCGACCGGGTGTTCCGGCTGGCGAAGTACCCGGTGACCGCCGTGGAGCTGGCGGTGTCCGGTCTGCCCACCGAGCAGCTGCGCGCGGGGCTGGCCCCGGAGGCGTCCGCGCTGGGCGTGGACATCGCCGTGGTCGGCGCCGGCCTGCACCGCCGGGCCAAGCGCCTGGTGGTGATGGACGTCGACTCCACGCTGATCCAGGACGAGGTCATCGAGCTGTTCGCGGCGCACGCCGGCTGCGAGGCGAAGGTCGCCGAGGTGACGGCCGCCGCGATGCGCGGCGAACTGGACTTCGCGGAGTCGCTGCGGGCCCGGGTCGCGCTGCTGGCCGGGCTGGACGCCGACGTGGTGGAGAAGGTCCGCGCCGAGGTGCGGCTGACGCCGGGCGCCCGCACGCTGATCCGCACCCTGAAGCGCCTCGGCTACCAGGTGGCGATCGTCTCCGGCGGGTTCACGCAGGTCACCGACCACCTGGTGGAGCAGCTGGGGCTGGACTTCGCGGCCGCCAACACCCTGGAGGTGGCGGACGGCAGGTTCACCGGCCGGGTCACCGGCGAGATCGTGGACCGCGCGGGCAAGGCCCGCTGGCTGGCCCGGTTCGCCGAGCAGGCCGGGGTGCCGCTGGCGCAGACGGTGGCGATCGGCGACGGCGCCAACGACCTCGACATGCTGAACGCGGCCGGGCTGGGCGTGGCGTTCAACGCCAAGCCGGTGGTCCGCGAGGCCGCGCACACCGCGGTGAACGTGCCCTTCCTGGACACCGTGCTCTACCTGCTGGGCATCACCCGCGACGAGGTCGAGGCGGCCGACGAGCTCGACGGCAGCACCGCGGACTGACACCCCGGACGGCACGCGAGGGTGGCCCGTGCCGGGCCACCCTTCGTCGTTTCCGCAGTCTCAGTCCTGCGGGGTGTGGTACGAGTCCAGCTTGGCGATGCCGGGCTCGACCGACTTCCACTCGCCGGTGAAGCTGAGCACCGCGATGGCCGCGGTCGGGAAGCTGCTGAGCCGGAGCCGGTTGAGCGCGTCGGCGTCGCCCTCGTCCCCGGCGAGGACCTGGGTGAGGCCGAGGACGCCCGGGTTGTGGCCGACCAGGATCAGGTCGGCGAACTCGTCCGGGGTCTCCTGGAGCACCGCGATGATCTCGCCCGGGCTGGCCTCGTACACCCGGTCCTCGTAGACCGTCCGGCGCGGGCGCTTGGGCAGTTCGTGCGCGGCGAGCTTCCAGGTCTCCCTGGTGCGCAGCGCGGTGGAGCAGAGCACGTAGTCGGGATTGATGCCGGAGTCGGCCAGCCAGCGGCCCGCCTCGGGCGCCTGGTGCCGGCCGCGGTCGGCCAGCGGCCGGTCGTGGTCGGCCACCTGGTTCGGCCAGTCGGCCTTGGCGTGACGGAGAACGATGATCCTTCGGGGTGTGTCGGCGCTCATACCCCTAGAGCTTTGCAGAAAATGTGCCGCCGGGCGCGGGGTCCGGGAGGTCGCCACCCGCAGGAGTGGAGCGCGCCGGGCGGGCCCGTCAGCCCTGGCGGGCGGCGACCATGGCGATCACGGCGACGACGACGACCACACCGGCGATCACGGCCATGAGCTGGAGCAGCTTCTTCTGGCCGTCCTGCGGCTCGGGTTCGAGAACTGGCATGCGCCGAGTGTCGCACTCCGGACGCCCCGTCCGGAAACCGGGGTCATGCGTTCGCCGGGATGCGCGGCAGCTCGTCCTCGATGTGCCGGGGGCGTCCGGCCATCGCACCGAACACCATCTGCGGCACCAGCAGCAGGGCGAGCAGGCCGAGCGGCAGGTACCAGCTGCCGGTGGCCTGGTAGACGGCGCCCACCAGGATCGGCCCGGGGATGGAGATCAGGTAGCCGACGCTCTGCGAGAACGCCGAGAGCCGGGCGACGCCGCCGGGCGTCCGGGCCCGCAGGCCGATCATGGTGAGGGCGAGCGGGAAGGCGCACATCGACAGCCCGACCAGGCCGGCCCACAGCCAGGACGCGGTGCCCGCGGCGAACGCCAGCCCGCTGTACCCGGCGATGCCGCACAGCCCCAGCACCACGACGAACAGCCGCTGGTCGCCGCGGCGGGCCGCCAGGTTCGGCAGCACGAAGGAGGCGGGCATGCTGACCGCCATCACCACGGCGAGCAGCACGCCGGAGGCACCGTCCGACACTCCGGCGTCCTGGTAGATCTTGGGCAGCCAGCCCATCGTGGCGTACGCGCTGGTGGCCTGCAGGCCCAGGAACACGGCCAGCGCCCAGGCGGTACGGCTGCGCACGATGGACACCCGGGGACCGTCCGCCGCGGGCTCCTCCCCCGCGGACGGCTCCCGGCGCAGCAGGGCCACCGCCAGCCAGAGCAGCACCGCGGCGCCGCCGAGCACCGCCCAGATGCCGAGGCCGGCCCGCCAGCTGCCGCCCATCGCGGCGGCCAGCGGCACGGTGGCGGCGGCCGCCAGCGCGGTGCCGACCGACAGGGCCATCGAGTACAGGCCGATCATCGGGCCGACCCGGTGCGGGAAGTACCGCTTGATGACGACCGGGAGCAGCACGTTGGAGACCGCGACACCGGCCAGCGCCACCGCCGTGAGCAGCAGGAAGACCGCGGTGCCGCCGGCGAAGGAGCGGGCCGCCACGCCGAGGGTGATCGCGCCCATGCCGGCGGCGACCACCGCGATCGGGCCGATCCGGCGGGCCAGCGCCGGGGCCGCCGGACCGAACAGCGCGAAGCAGAGCGAGGGCACGGCGGTGAGCAGGCCGGCGGTGCCGGCGCTCATGCCGAGGTCGGCGCGCACGTCGTCGAGCAGCGGGCCGAGACTGGTGACGACGGGGCGCAGGTTGACGGCGGCCAGCGCGACGGCTGCGGTCAGCAGCAGGACGAGCAGGCGGGCACGGGCGGGTGGTGGCGCGGCCGGGACGGGCTCGGCGCGGCGGTGGGCGGCGGTGTCCGCAGCGGTCGACATAGCGCCCATCATAGAATGATGGGATGAATGTTGGCACCAGGCTTTCCCGGAACGGATAGGGTCTGAGGCCCTCCCACAAGGAGCCAGGATCAGGAGTAGGAGTCCGAGTCCCATGGCGCTGTCGAGCACCCGCCGCACCCCGCTGTCCGATCAGGTCATCGCGCAGCTGCGGGCCCAGATCACCTCGGGCGAATGGCCGGTCGGCTCCCGCATCCCCACCGAGGCCGCGCTCGTGGAGCAGCTCGGCGTCGCCCGCAACACCGTCCGCGAGGCCGTCAAGGCGCTCGCCCACAACGGCCTGCTCGACATCCGGCAGGGCTCCGGCACGTACGTCCTGGCCACCAGCGAACTCGCCGGCGTCATGCACCGACGCTTCGCCGACGCCGACCAGTCCCAGGTCGCCGAACTCCGCGCCACCCTGGAGATGTCCGCCGCGGGACTCGCCGCGGCCCGGCGCACCGACCGCGACCTCGAACTGCTGGCAGGCGCACTCGACCGACGCGAGCACGCCTGGCACTCCGGCGACCCCGAGGCCTTCGTCCAGGCCGACGCCGCCTTCCACCAGGCCGTGGTCGCCGCCGCCCACAACGAGGTGCTCGCGGCCGTGTACGCGGACCTCGGGGAGGTCATGCGGGCCCACCTGCGACACGACGTCGGCCCGGAACTGATCGCCGAACGGTACGTCGGCCACGACGGCATCCTCGACGCCATCCGCCACAACGACGCCCAGCGCGCCTCGACCGAGGCCGGCCGCGCCATCGGCGCCTGCAACGAATAGGGATCACCGACAGGGGCGCGGGGAACTGCGCGACACGGGAGCGGCGAGCCCGACGCACTCGGGGAAGCACGAGAAGGGGCGCGGGGAACTGCGCGAATCGGAAGAAGCAGAACTCAGCCGTCTTCCGATTCGCGCAGTTCCCCGCGCCCCTACGGGTTCGCCCCTTGCGCGGGGTCGGCCCCGTCAGGCACCGATGGCGTGGAGACCGCCGTCGACGTGGACGATCTCGCCGGTGGTCTTGGGGAACCAGTCGGAGAGCAGGGCGACGACGCCGCGGCCGGCCGGCTCCGGGTCGGAGAGGTCCCACTTGAGCGGCGCGCGGGTGTTCCAGGTGTCGGCGAGCTCGCCGAAGCCCGGGATGGACTTGGCGGCCATCGAGCCGATCGGGCCGGCCGAGATCAGGTTGCAGCGGATGTCGCGCTCGCCGAGGTCGCGGGCGAGGTAGCGGTTGGTCGCCTCGAGGGCGGCCTTCGCCGGGCCCATCCAGTCGTACTTCGGCCAGGCGAACTGCGCGTCGAAGGTCAGGCCGACCACCGAGCCGCCGTCCTGCATCAGCGGGAGCAGCGCCATGGTCAGCGACTTCAGCGAGAAGGCGGAGACCTGCATGGCGGTGGCGACGGACTCCCACGGGGTGTTGAGGAAGTTGCCGCCGAGCGCGTCCTGCGGGGCGAAGCCGATCGAGTGGACGATGCCGTCGAGGGTCGGCAGGTGCTCGCGGACCTTGTCGGCGATGCCGGCCAGCTGCTCCTCGCTGGAGACGTCCAGCTCGAGGACCTTCACGGGCTTGGGGAGCTTCTTGGCGATGCGCTCGGTGAGGCTGGGCCGGGGGAAGGCGGTGAGGATGATCTCCGCGCCCTGCTCCTGGGCCAGCTTCGCGGTGTGGAAGGCGATGGACGACTCCATCAGCACACCGGTGATCAGGATGCGCTTGCCCTCAAGGATTCCACTCATGGTTCAGTGACCCATGCCCAATCCGCCGTCGACGGGAATGACGGCTCCGGTGATGTATGCGGCCTCGTCGGAGGAGAGGAAGCGGACCGCGGCGGCGACCTCGGCGGGCGCGGCGTAGCGGCCGAGCGGCACGCCGGAGACGATCTCCTTGCGGCGCTCGTCGCTGAGCACGGCGGTCATGTCGGTGTCGACGAAGCCGGGCGCGACCACGTTGATCGTGATGTTGCGGGAGCCCAGCTCGCGGGCGAGCGAGCGGGCGAAGCCGACCAGGCCGGCCTTGGAGGCGGCGTAGTTGGCCTGGCCGGGCGAGCCGAGCAGGCCCACCACGGAGGAGATCAGCACGACGCGGCCCTTGCGGGCGCGGAGCATCTTGGTCGCGGCGCGCTTGACCACCCGGAAGGTGCCGGTGAGGTTGGTGTCCAGGACGGAGGTGAAGTCGTCCTCGGACATGCGCAGCAGCAGGGTGTCCTTGGTGATGCCGGCGTTGGCGACCAGCACCTCGACGGCGCCGTGCTTCTCCTCGATCTCCGCGAAGGCGGACTCGACCTGCGCCGCGTCGGTGATGTCGCACTTGACGGCGAGGACCTCGTGCGCGGCCAGCTCGGCCGGGACCTCGCCGGAGCGGCTGGTGATGGCGACCTTGTCGCCGGCTTCGGCGAAGGCCTTGGCGATCGCGAGGCCGATGCCCCGGTTGCCTCCGGTGACGAGAACCGAGCGGCTCAACGATCCACCTCTCTCCGTAGTTGGCGGCGGCCCGTCGGGAGCGGCGGCCGGTGGCCGCCGGGCCGCAGCGGTACGCGGTGACGCGTACGCACTGTGACGCTATCGGTCCGTGCGAGTCCGCGACGAATCGACCTCCCACAGGTCCGTCCTGCGGGAACTGTGGCATCCCGACAACGCGTCCGACTTGGACGGGAACAACGGGCCGGGCCGTACCCGTTGCCCTCTGGGCGTCCCGGTCACGGGCCGCACCATCAGCGAGGCCCGGCACACGGTCGGTGACGAGAGAGCGGGAGCACGATGACCGAGGCACAGCCCCCCAGTTCCACCGGGCGGCGCGGCCGCCTGCTGACCCTCACCGCGCTGGCCGCCGCCGTCGGCGGCGCCGCGTGGGCGCTGCGCGACCTGCCGGCGGCGTTCGGCGGGCGGCCGGACGGCGAGCGCGAGGAGCGCATCCGCCGCTCCCCGCAGTACCGGGACGGCGTCTTCCACAACGCCCCCTCCGACCTGGCGCGGGCATCCACGCCCGGCGCCGAGACGGTCCGGCGGATGCTGTTCGACCGCGAGGGCCGTACGCCCGCGCTGCCGGTGCCGACCGTACGGCCGCAGCACTCCGGGCGGGCCGCGGAGGGCGTGGAGATCGTCTGGTACGGGCACGCCTCGGTGCTGGTCGAGATCGAGGGCAGCCGGGTGCTGCTGGACCCGATCTGGAGCGACCGCTGCTCGCCGTCGGCGCACATCGGCCCGAAGCGGCTGCACCCGGTGCCGGCGGACCTCGCCGAGCTGCCTCCGGTGGACGCGGTGCTGATCTCGCACGACCACTACGACCACCTCGACATGGCCACCGTGAAGCGGCTGGTGGTGCTGCAGTCGGCGCCGTTCCTGGTGCCGCTCGGCATCGGCAGCCACCTGCGCCGCTGGGGCGTGCCGGAGCACCGGATCATCGAGCTCGACTGGGACGAGACCTGCACCCTCGGCTCGCTGGCGCTCACCCTGACCTCGGCGCACCACTTCTCCGGCCGCGGCACCACCCGCAACACCACGCTGTGGGGCTCGTGGGTGATCGCCGGGCCGAGCCGCAAGGTGTACTACACCGGTGACTCCGGCTACTTCGAGGGCTATGCGCGGATCGGCGAGCAGCACGGCCCGTTCGATGCGGCGCTGGTGCAGATCGGCGCGTACGACGAGGCGTGGGCCGACATCCACATGACCCCGGAGGACGCCGTGCGCGCCCACCGCGAGCTGCGGGCGGAGCTGCTGGTGCCGGTGCACTGGTGCACCTTCAACCTGGGCCTGCACCCGTGGTCGGAGCCGATCGAGCGGCTGCTGGTGGAGGCGAAGGCGCAGGCGGTGCCGCTGGTGGTGCCGCGGCCGGGCGAGCGGGTCGACGTCGACCAGCCGCAGGAGCTCGACGGCTGGTGGGAGACGATCGCCTGACGGGCCGTCCGTCCGGGTGCCGTGCGCGGGGGCGCGCGCGGCGCCGCAGGTGACACGCCGCGGTAAATCGGCTGGCCCCAAAAGCGCTCGACGGGCCATGATGCGGTGCGGGAGCCCCTTGTGCCGGGGCTCCCGCCCGACCCTCGTCCGTTCGACCCAGGGAGCCCGATGCCGCCCACATCCCGCGCCGTCGACCCGCTGTTCCTCGGCTATCCGCTGCACGCCCTCGCCGACGCCGCCCTCGGCCGGGCCCGCGAACTCGGCGCCGCACACGCCGACTTCCGGCTGGAGCGGGTGCGCAGTGCCGCCTGGCGGCTGCGCGACGCCCGCCCCTCGGGCACCTCGGACTCGGTGCAGCTCGGCTTCGCCGTCCGGGTGCTGCTGGACGGCGCCTGGGGCTTCGCCGCCGGGGTCGACCTCACCCCCGACGCGGCGGCCCGGGTCGCCGAGCAGGCCGTGGCGGTGGCCCGGCTGTCCGGCGGGATCAGCCGCGCGGCGGGCTCCGAGGACGTGGTGGAGCTGGCCGAGGAGCCCGTCCACGCGGACGCGGTGTGGGTGTCCTCGTACGAGGTCAACCCGTTCGAGGTGCCGGACGCGGAGAAGACCGCGCTGCTCGCCGAGTGGAGCAGCCGACTGCTGGCCGCCGAGGGCGTCTCGCACGTCACGGCGGCTCTGCTGACCGTCCAGGAGAACAAGTTCTACGCGGACACCGCGGGCACCGTCACCACCCAGCAGCGGATCCGGCTGCACCCCTCGCTGGAGGCCACCTCGGTCGACGAGCGCACCGGCGCCTTCGACTCGATGCGCACCCTGGCGCCGCCGGCCGGCCGCGGCTTCGAGTACCTGCGCGGCACCGGCTGGGACTGGGACGCCGAACTCGCCGAACTGCCGGTGCTGCTGGCCGAGAAGATGAAGGCGCCGAGCGTCGAGGCTGGCCGCTACGACCTGGTGGTCGACCCGTCCAACCTGTGGCTGACCATCCACGAGTCGATCGGCCACGCCACCGAGCTGGACCGCGCGCTCGGCTACGAGGCCGCCTACGCCGGCACCTCCTTCGCCACCTTCGACAAGCTCGGCACGCTGAAGTACGGCTCCGAGCTGATGCACGTCACCGGCGACCGCACCGCCGAGCACGGCCTCGCCACCACCGGCTACGACGACGAGGGCGTCGCCACCCAGTCCTGGGACCTCGTCAAGGACGGCGTCCTGGTGGGCTACCAGCTGGACCGGGCGATGGCCCGTCTCAAGGGCCTCGGCCGCTCCAACGGCTGCGCCTTCGCCGACTCCCCCGCGCACGTCCCGGTGCAGCGGATGGCGAACGTCTCGCTGCAGCCCGCGGCCGGCGGCCCCGACACCGAAGGACTGATCTCCCAGGTGGAGAACGGCCTGTACATCGTCGGCGACCGCTCCTGGTCGATCGACATGCAGCGCTACAACTTCCAGTTCACCGGCCAGCGCGCCTACGCGATCAGGAACGGCCGCCTCGCCGGGCAGGTCAAGGACTTCGCCTACCAGGCGACCACCACCGACTTCTGGGGCTCGATGAGCGCCGTCGGCGGCCCGCAGACGTACGTGCTCGGCGGTGCCTTCAACTGCGGCAAGGCCCAGCCGGGCCAGGTCGCGGCGGTCAGCCACGGCTGCCCGTCCGCGCTGTTCCGCAACGTCAACGTGCTCAACACCCAGCAGGAGGCCGGTCACTGATGAACGCCGTCAAGCCCCACGAGCTGGTCGAGCGCGCCCTGGAACTCTCCCGGGCGGACGGCTGCGTCGTCATCGCCGACGAGGACTCCACCGCCAACCTCCGCTGGGCCGGCAACGGCCTCACCACCAACGGCGTCACCCGCGGCCGCCGCCTCACCGTGATCGCCACCGTGGACGGCGCCGAGGGCACCGCCTCCGGCGTGGTCTCCCGCGAGGCCGTCACCCCCGACGAGATCGAGTCGCTGGTGCGCGCCGCCGAGGCCGCCGCCCGCGACGCCGGGCCCGCCGAGGACGCCCAGCCGCTGATCCCGTCCCGCCCGGCCTCGGCCGGCTTCACCGCGCCGCCCGCGGAGACCTCCGCCGAGGTGTTCGCGGCCTTCGCCCCGGCCCTCGGCGAGGCCTTCGCCCGGGCCCGCAAGAACGGCGAACTGCTGTACGGCTTCGCCCGGCACGAGGTGACCAGCAGCTACCTCGGCACCTCCACCGGCCTGCGGCTGCGGCACGACCAGCCCACCGGCACGGTCGAACTGAACGCCAAGACCGCCGACCTCACCGGCTCCGCCTGGGCCGGCGCGGCCACCCGCGACTTCACCGACATCGACGTCACCGAGCTGCACACCGGGCTGACCCGGCGGCTCGGCTGGGGCCGCAAGCGGATCGACCTGCCGGCCGGCCGCTACGAGACGCTGCTCCCGCCGTCCGCCGTCGCCGACCTGCTGGTCTACCTCAGCTGGTCGTCCGGCGGTCGTGACGCCTTCGAGGGCCGCACCGTCTTCTCCAAGGCCGGCGGCGGCACCCGGATCGGCGAGCGGCTCAGCCCGCTGCCGCTGACCCTGCGCTCCGACCCGGCCGAACCGGGCATCGAGGCCGCGCCGTTCGTCCTCGCCCACTCCTCGGGCGACAACGACTCGGTGTTCGACAACGGCCACCCGCTCACCGCCACCGACTGGATCCGCGACGGCGAGCTGGTCAACCTGCTCACCACCCGGCACTCGGCCGGCCTCACCGGCCTGCCGCTGCAGCCGCCGGTGGACAACCTCGTCCTGGAGACGGCCGACCAGGCGTCGGCGCCGACCATGGAGGAGATGATCGCCCGCACCGAGCGCGGCCTGCTGCTGACCTGCCTCTGGTACATCCGCGAGGTCGACCCGGCGACGCTGCTGCTCACCGGCCTCACCCGGGACGGCGTGTACCTGGTGGAGAACGGCGAGGTGGTCGGCGCGGTGAACAACTTCCGGTTCAACGAGTCGCCGGTCGACATCCTCGGACGGATCACCGAGGTCGGCCGCACCGAGCGCTGCCTGCCCCGCGAGTGGGGCGACTGGTTCACCCGTGCGGCGATGCCGCCGGTGCGGGTGTCCGACTTCAACATGAGTTCGGTCAGCCAGGCCTCGTAAGGGCCGGGCGGACGGGGGAGGTACGCCTTGATGGACGAGAAGCAGACGGTCAGGGTCTCCAAGCGGCTGTCCCGCATCCTGCGGCACGACCCGGCCTCGGTCGGGATCGACCTGGACGGGGCCGGCTGGGTGCGCGTCGACACCCTGCTGGCCGCGCTGGCCCGGCACGGCCGCGCGGTCAGCCGGGCCGAGCTGGACCACGTCGTGGAGACCAACAACAAGCGCCGGTTCGCCTTCTCCGAGGACGGCCTCTCCATCCGCGCCAGCCAGGGCCACACGGTCGACATCGACCTGGGCCTGCCGCCCAGCGACCCGCCCGCGGTGCTGTACCACGGCACCACCGGGCGGGTCATGGAGGCGATCTTCCGCGAAGGGCTGCGGCCGATGGCGCGCCGGGACGTCCACCTCTCCGCGGACACCGAGACGGCCGTCCGGGTCGGTTCCCGGCACGGCCGCCCGGTCGTCCTGGTGGTGGACGCCGGGGCGATGGCCCGGGACGGCCACGAGTTCCGGGTGAGTGCGAACGGCGTCTGGCTCACCGACGCCGTTCCGCCCGCGTACCTGCGAAAAGCCTGAGCCCGGCTGGCGACAGGGAGCGCGGGTGAAGGAGCGGGTCGAGAGCCGAGTTCGGGCGTGCATCGTGAGGAGAGCGCAGCGGCGCTGCGCGCGACGAGGGATGTGCGGCCGGGCGAGAGCTATCGGCGCGCGACGCCGCGCTCCCTGTCGCCAGCCGGGCCAAGCCCCGAGCGCCCTGTGACGGCCGGCACGGCGTACCGTGAAGGGGCCGCATCCACGGGGGCGCGGTGACGGACTAAGGCGGTAGTGATGGCGAAGAGCACCGGCAACGGGCAGGTCTTCCGGATCACCGGGGCGCGCAGCAGCCTCACGGAGGACGTGCGGGGCCGCCAGCGGCGGTACGTGATCTCGATGCTGGTCCGCACGGTGTGCGTGCTGCTGGCGGTGGTGCTCTGGGATCTCCAGCGGGTCCTGGCGTTCATCGCGCTGGCCGGCGCCGTGCTGCTGCCGTACTTCGCGGTGATCATCGCCAACGCCGGCCGCGAGCGCGCACCGGGCCTGCCGAGCACCTTCGCGGTGCCGCCGGAGACCCCGCTGATGCTGGGCCCCGGCGGGACGGGCGGCGGCGGGCGCCCCGCCGAGGGCGCCGGCGCGGGCCCGCACTCCGGGCCGGACGGCGCCGGGGATCCCGCGTCCGACTGAGACGCACACGGACCAATTGCCCGACTCGTCCGGTTCTGCTGCCTTATGCCCGGCAGAAACCTCAGCAGAGGCTCAGATTAATCATGAAAGGCCTAGCCACGCGGGGGTTGTGGCGTGACATACTGCGTACGCGCTCCGCATCCCCCGTCGGAGCGACAGACCGACGCCGGGCGGCTCCCCCCGTGGCTGCCCGGCGTCGTCATGCCCGCGTACGGGCGGTGGCCCCGCAGGTGCAAGACTGGCCGTGACATCCCCGGCAGCACCCCACAGGACGGCCCACCATGGACACCCCCTCGTTCGGACTCTTCGGCGCCGCGGAAGGCCCGGACGGTGCAGCGGTCTGCTCCGCGAAGGGCTGCCGCGAGGCCGCCGGCTGGGTGCTGGTGTGGAACAACCCCAAGCTGCACACGCCCGACCGCCGCAAGACCTGGCTCGCCTGCGACGACCACCGCGAGCACCTGTCCCAGTTCCTGGGCGTCCGGGGCTTCCTGAAGGAAGTCGTCCCCTTCGCGGACTTCAAGGGCTAGCGGGCTTCCGCCCGAGGCACGGGCGGAGGACCGCTTCAGCCGCCGATGGCGGACATGGGGCGGTCGGGCTGGTGGAAGGTGGGGTCGTCGATGCCGGCGCCGGCCTTCTTGCCCCACATGGCCTTGCGCCAGAGTTCGCCGATCTCCTCGTCGTCGGCGCCCGCCCGCATCGCCTCCCGCAGGTCGGTCTCGTCGGTGGCGAACAGGCAGTTGCGGACCTGGCCGTCGGCGGTGAGCCGGGTCCGGTCGCAGGCCCGGCAGAACGGGCGGGTCACCGAGGCGATCACGCCGACCCGGGCGGGGCCGCCGTCGACCAGCCAGCGTTCGGCGGGGGCGGCGCCACGGGCCGCGGTCGGCTCCGGGGTGAGCTCGAAGCGGGCCCGCAGCAGGGTGAGGATCTCCTCCGCGGTGACCATCTGCGAGCGGTCCCAGCCGTGCTGGGCGTCCAACGGCATCTGCTCGATGAACCGCAGCTCGTAGCCGTGCTCGATGCACCAGGCGAGCAGGTCGGCGGCCTCGTGGTCGTTGACGCCCCGCATCAGGACGGCGTTGAGCTTGACCGGGCTGAGCCCGGCGGCCTCGGCGGCGGCCAGCCCGGCCAGCACGTCGTGGTGGCGGCGGCGCCGGGTGAGGGTGTGGAAGGTGTCCTCGTCGAGGGTGTCCAGCGAGACGTTGACCCGGTCCAGGCCGGCCTGCTTGAGGGCGGCGGCGGTGCGGGCGAGGCCGATCCCGTTGGTGGTGAGGGAGAGTTCGGGGCGCGGCTCGAGTTCGGCGCAGGCGGCGACGATCCCGACCAGGCCGGGGCGCAGCAGCGGCTCCCCGCCGGTGAAGCGGACCTCCCGCACGCCGAGGTCGCGCACCGCGATGCCGACCAGGCGGACGATCTCCTCGTCGGTGAGCAGCGAGGGCTTGGCCAGCCACTGCAGGCCCTCCTCGGGCATGCAGTAGGTGCAGCGCAGGTTGCAGCGGTCGGTCAGGGACACGCGCAGGTCCACGGCCTGCCGGCCGAAGGTGTCGAGCAGCATCGCGGCCCCCTTCCTGGTGGTCGCCGGGTCGTCCGTGGCACCCGAAAGCCCGCGGGCCCGGCCGCCGTTGCGGGCGGGCCGGGCCAGCTTATCGATCGGGGCGTTACCCGTCCGGGGTACGTCCGCTCAGTGGGCGCCGAGCCCGGTGAGCGATCGCACCTCCAGTTCAGCGTACTTCGCCGGATCGGCGGTCTCCTTGGAGAGCAGAGTGCCGATCCAGCCGGCGAGGAAACCGACCGGGATGGAGACCAGGCCGGGGTTCTCCAGCGGGAACCAGTGGAAGTCGCTGTGCGGGAAGAGCGAGTTCTTGCCGCCGGAGACGACCGGGGAGAACACCACCAGGGTCACCGAGGTGATCAGGCCGGCGTAGACGGAGCTGACCGCGCCGGCCGTGTTGAACCGCTTCCAGAACAGCGAGTACAGCAGGGTGGGCAGGTTGGCGGAGGCGGCCACCGCGAAGGCGAGCGCCACCAGGGCCGCGGCGTTGAGCTTGTCCGCGAAGATCGAGAGCAGGATGGCGATCGCGCCGATGGCCACCGCGGCCAGCTTGGCGGAGCGGACCTCCTCCTTCTCGCTCGCCTTCCCCCGCCGGATCACGTTGGCCCACAGGTCGTGGGCGAAGGAGGCCGAGGAGGCCAGGGTGAGGCCGGCGACCACGGCGAGGATGGTGGCGAAGGCGACCGCCGAGATCACCGCCAGCAGGATGGCGCCGCCGGTGGATCCGGCGCCGCCGCCGAGTTCCTCGGCGAGCAGCGGGGCCGCGGTGTTGCCGGCCGCGTTGGAGGCCTTGATGGCCTTGGGCCCGACCAGGGCGGCGGCGCCGAAGCCGAGCGCCAGGGTCATCAGGTAGAAGCCGCCGATGATGCCGATCGCCCAGAGCACCGACTTCCGGGCGGCCTTGGCGGTGGGCACGGTGTAGAAGCGGACGAGGATGTGCGGCAGGCCGGCGGTGCCGAGGACGAGGGCGAGGCCCAGGCTGAGGAAGTCCAGTTTGGTGGTGCCGGTGATGCCGTACTTGAGGCCCGGTTCGAGGAAGGCGGCGCCCTTGCCGCTGGCCTCGGAGGCGGCGCCGAGCAGGCTGGAGAGGTTGAAGTGGTACTTGGCCAGCACCAGGACGGTCATCAGGGCGGTGCCGGCGATCAGCAGCACGGCCTTGACGATCTGCACCCAGGTGGTGCCCTTCATGCCGCCGACGGCGACGTAGATCACCATCAGGGCGCCGACCGCGACGATCGTCCAGCGCTTGGCGCCGTCGCCGCTGACCCCGAGCAGCAGGGCGACCAGCGAGCCCGCGCCGACCATCTGGGCCAGCAGGTAGAAGATCGAGACGATGATGGTGGAGACGCCGGCGGCGGTGCGCACCGGGCGCTGGCGCATCCGGAAGGCCAGCACGTCGGCCATGGTGTAGCGGCCGGAGTTGCGCAGCGGCTCGGCGACCAGAAGCAGGGCGACCAGCCAGGCCACCAGGAAGCCGATGGAGTAGAGGAAGCCGTCGTAGCCGAAGAGCGCGATGGCGCCGGCGATGCCGAGGAAGGACGCGGCGGACATGTAGTCGCCGGAGATCGCGAGGCCGTTCTGGAAGCCGGTGAAGCCGCGGCCGCCGGCGTAGAAGTCGGCGGCGTCCTTGGTCTGCCGGCCGGCCCAGATCGTGATGCCGAGGGTGGCCACCACGAACAGGCCGAACAGGGTCATGGTGAGGCCGCGGTGGTCGCTCGCGGCGCTGGCGAGGTGGTTCATTCGGCGGCCTCCCGGGGGACGTGGACGGCGGCTGCGGCGCGGCTGTCGCGGATCGCCTCGGCGGGCGGGTCGAGGCGGCGGTCCGCGTAGCGGGCGTACCAGGCGGCGATGGCGAAGGTGGACGCGAACTGCAGCAGGCCGAGCACCAGCGCGGTGTTGATGTGGCCGACGACCTTGGCGGCCATGAACGCGGGCGCGTAGCTCGACAGCAGGACGTACAGCAGGTACCAGAGGATGAAGCCGATGGTGACCGGGAAGGCGAAGCTCCGGAAGGCGGACCGCAGGCCGCGGAACTCCGCGCTCTCCTCGATCCGTTGCACGTCTGCGGCGGCGGCCTCGGCGGCCGGTGGGGTGTCCACGCGGTATCTCCTGACGTCGGCGGTGCGCGGGTGGATCACTGAGGTGTGAGAGGCATCACAGGCACGGTGCGGCTGCATGCTAGATCCACCGCACCGCGCGCGACAGCGTCCGCGCACGATCGGACTCGAGCTGTCCCCGATCTGGCCGAAAACCGTCAGGAAACGGCGGCGGGGCGGCACCGGATGTGCGGTGCCGCCCCGCGGGGCCGGACGGTGACGGCCCGTCAGGAAAGTCAGAAGGTGATGCGGACCTTGAGGGCCGAGCGGTCGTGCATCGCGCGGTAGCCGTCCGGGACGCCGTCGAGGCCGACCGTGCGGTCGAAGACCAGACCCGGGTCGATGGCGCCGGAGAGCACGTCCGGGAGCAGCTCGGGGATGTAGGCGCGGGCGGGGGCGACGCCGCCGCCGAGCGCGACGTTCCGGCCGAACATCTGGGCGATGTCGACGCCGGCGCTGCCGCCGTGCGGCACGCCCACGTAGCCGACCGCGCCGCCGTCGCGGGCGATGGAGATCGCGGTGCGCATCGACTCCTCGGTGCCGACGGCCTCCAGGACGGCGTGCGCGCCCTGACCGCCGGTCAGCTCCTTGACCGCCTCGATCGCGGCCTCGCCGCGCTCGGCGACCACGTCGGTGGCGCCGAAGCTGCGGGCGATGGCGGTGCGCTGCTCGTGGCGGCCCAGTGCGATGATCCGGCCGGCGCCGAGCCGCTGCGCGGCGAGCACGCCGCACAGGCCGACCGCGCCGTCGCCGACCACGGCGACCGTGGCGCCGGGACGGACCTTCGCCGCGACCGCGGCGTGGTGGCCGGTGCTCATCACGTCGGACAGCGCGAGCAGGCCGGGCAGCAGCTTCTCCTCGCCGGCCGCCTCCTTGGGCAGCTGGACCAGGGTGCCGTCGGCGAACGGCACGCGGACGGCCTCGCCCTGGCCGCCGTCGGAGCCGACCTCGCCCCAGAAGCCGCCCTCCGGGCAGGAGGTGTGCAGGCCCTCGCGGCAGTAGTCGCAGGTGCCGTCGGACCAGACGAACGGGGCCACCACGAAGTCGCCCGGCCGGAAGCCGCGCACCTCGGAGCCGACCTCCTCGACGATGCCCAGGAACTCGTGGCCGATCCGCTGCCCGGCCGTCCTGGCCGCCACGCCCCGGTACGCCCACAGGTCGCTGCCGCAGATGCAGGCGTTGACGACCCGCACCACGGCATCGGTCGGCCGCCGGACCACCGGGTCGGGCACCTCCTCGATCCGGATGTCGTTGGGGCCGTGGATCACGGTGGCGCGCATGGGGATTCCTTACGGGTGGGGGTCGGCCGTCGGGGATGCTGACGGCCCGCGGAGGGCCGCGAGGATGTACGACCACTCCGACGACCACTCTATTCCGGCCGGGTCGGGCCCACCGCCCGCTGCCGATCGGCCCGGTTCCGCAGCGGTCGGCTCGAGAGCCATGGCGTCGCGACGCCGCCCCCCAGGTGCCGGTCGGCCTTAGAGTGGTTCACCATGCATGCGATCCAGTCCCCGCGGGACGGCCTGGCCGCGTCCGCGTCCCTGCCGGCGCCGCGCCCCGCCGCCGAGGCCGACACCGGCTTCGCCGTCGTCGACGTCGAGACCACCGGGCTCGGCCGCACCGACCGGGTCGTCTCGGCGGGCGTGTACCAGCTGGACGCGCAGGGCGAGGTGACGGGGCACTGGTACACGCTGGTCAACCCGCTGCGCGACCCGGGGCCGGTGTGGATCCACGGACTGACCGCCGACATGCTCGCGGACGCGCCGACCTTCCCCGAGATCGCCGGGGAACTGGCCGACCGGCTCCGCGGCCGGGTGATGGTCGCGCACAACGCGCTCTTCGACTGGAACATGATCTCCCGCGAGTTCTCCCGCGCCGGGCTGCGCGCCCCCGTGGAGCAGCGGGTGTGCACCATGGTGCTCTCCCGCGACCTGGGCCTGCCGCTGCCCAACGGCAAGCTGGCCTCGCTGGCCGCGCACTTCGGCGTGCAACAGCAGCAGGCGCACAACGCGCTGGACGACGCCCGGGTGCTCGCCGAGGCGTTCCGGCCGAGCCTGCAGCTGGCCCGGGAGTTCGGGGTGCCGCTGCCGCTGACCTCCTGCGTGGCCGTCACCGATCTCGGCGAGGACTCCCCGGCGCGCGGCTCCTGGTCCTCCTCGTACCGGCCGAGCCGCAAGCGGCCGCCGTGCCCGTACCCGAACCCGGGGCGCTGGCGGGACGGCACGCCGCTGATGCAGGGCATGCGGGTGGCGATCACCGGCGACACCGCCACCGAGCGGGAGCTGCTGGAGGACCGCGCGATCGAGGCCGGCCTGCACATCGCGACCTCCGTGAGCCGTCTCACGTCGCTGCTGGTCACCAACGAGCCGGACAGCTGGAGCGGGAAGGCCCGCAAGGCCCGGGAGCACGGCACGCCGGTCGTCGGCGAGGACGCCTTCCTCCAGCTGCTGCGGGAGGTCGCACCCCACCCCGGTGTCCGCTCCACGGATCAGTAGGGCGTAGCGTGCCGGGTGTGTACCGATTTCTGCTGTCCCGGCGCTGGGCGGTCAGCGCGCTGATCGTACTGCTGCTGATCCCCGTCATGGTGCGGCTGGGGTTCTGGCAGCTGCACCGGCACGAGGCCCGTGTCGCCCGCAACGAGCTGATCGGCCGCAGCCTGAAGGCGGCACCGGTCGCCTTCGACTCGCTGTCCTCCCCGGGCTCCGCCGTGCCGGGCGACCTGACCTGGCGCACGGTGACGGCGACCGGCACCTACGACGCGGCGCACGAGTTCGTGATCCGCGGCCGCACCGAGCCGGGCGGCAGCAGCATCGGGTACTTCGTGGTGACACCGCTGAAGCTGGCCGACGGCCACGGCTCGGTGCTGGTCAACCGGGGCTGGGTGGAGCCCGGTTCGGACGCCACCAGCTACCCGGCCGTCCCGGCGCCGCCGAGCGGCGAGGTGACGGTCACCGGCCGGCTGCGGGCCGACGAGACCACCGCCAGCAGCGGCATCCGCGACCGCGGCGGGCTGCCCGACCGCCAGTACAAGCTCATCAACAGCAGCCAGCAGGCGAAGGCGACCGGCGCCACCGTGCTCGGCGGCTACCTGGAGCTGGTGTCCTCCACCCCGGCCGCCGGCAGCGCCCCCGTCCTGCTGGCCGAGCCGAACCACTCCGACATCGGCCCGCACATGGCGTACGCCGTGCAGTGGTGGCTGTTCGCCGGGCTGCTGCCGGTCGGCCTGGTGATCCTGGCCCGCCGCGAGGCCAAGGAGCAGGCCGCCGAACGGGCCGGAGCACCGGCGGAAGAGCTCGCTCCGGCATAGCCACCGGGGCGTGTGCCCCGCCCGTCAGTGCTGGGTGTTCCAGAAGCCGATGGCGAGGGCGCCCCACCAGCCGAGCTGGGAGACCAGGGCGGAGAGCGCCCCCCGCAGCAGCAGCCGGCGCCCGGGGCGGCCCCGGTCCTCGGCCTCCAGTCGCTTGGTGAGGGCGGTGGCGTGCACCCCGTTGAGCGCGATCAGCAGCACCAGCAGCAGCTTGACCTGTGTCAGCGGGGAGTCGAGCTGCGGCTCCAGCAGCATGCCGCTGGCGGTCAGGCCGGCCAGGCCCGCCCAGACCGGCACGTGCAGCGGGCCGGTGGACTCCACCACCTGGGCCAGCGTGCGGCGGCCGAGCATCCACAGGGCGCCCATGTAGTCCACGGCGAGGACGGCGCCGAAGCCGATCACCAGCGCCACCAGGTGCACGAAGAGCGCGACGGTGTGCAGCGAGGCGTCGGTCTGCACATGGCCGGCCGTCCAGGCGCTGCCCGCCCAGAGTGCACAGAGCCCCACCGAGACCAGGAGGCAACGGGCGACCGTCCCGGACAGCGGGGCGAGCTCGTCGGACTCAGGCATGGTGGTGCTCCGTGGGGGGGTGGGGGAGGGCGAAAGCGAGGTTAGGTTTTCCTAAGTTCTCCCTGTACGTCAACCCGGCACCGCGAGGTGAGACCCGATCGACGCCCGGAACCCCGACCGGGGAGGATGGGCGCATGGATCTCGGACTTCAGCAGAAGGTGTACGTACTGACCGGCGCCACCCGCGGCCTGGGCCTCGCCTCCGCCCGCGAGCTCGTCGCCGACGGCGCCCGCGTGGTGGTGAGCGGCCGGACCGAGGAGTCGGTGGCCGCCGCGGTGAAGTCGCTCGGCGGCGAGGAGCACGCGTTCGGCGTGGTCGCCGACAACGGCGACCCGGACAGCGCGGACCGGCTGGTCGCGGCGGCCCGCGAGCAGTTCGGCCGCCTGGACGGCGTGCTGGTCAGCGTGGGCGGCCCGACCGCGGGCCCGGTGCTCCGCACCGGGGACGAGGCGTGGCGCGGCGCCTTCGAGTCGGTCTTCCTCGGCGCGCTGCGGATCGCCCGGACGGCCGCGGACGCGCTCGGCGAGGGCGGCGTGATCGGCTTCGTGCTGTCCGGCTCGGTCCGTGAGCCGATCGCCGGCCTCGGCATCTCCAACGGCCTGCGCCCCGGCCTGGCGATGGCCGCCAAGTCGCTGGCCGACGAGCTGGGTCCGCGCGGCATCCGGGTGGTCGGCCTGATGCCGGCCCGGATCGACACCGACCGGGTGCGCGAGCTGGACGCGCTGAGCGGCGACGCGGAGGCCGCCCGGGCGCGGGCGAGCGCGGCGATCCCGCTCGGCCGCTACGGCACCCCCGAGGAGTTCGGCAAGGTCGCCGCCTTCCTCCTCTCCCCCGCCGCCTCCTATCTGACGGGCGTGATGGTGCCGGTCGACGGCGGCGCGCTGCGCGGGCTCTGACGGAGAGTCCGTCCGACCGTGCGTCAGACGACGCGCGGCGGTTTCGGCCCGGCGCCGGGGCGCCGGGCCGTCGCCCGCAGCCGGATCTCGGTCGGCAGTTCGGCGAGTCCGAGGCTGGTCCGGGCGTTCTCCAGCGGGCCCGCGTCGAGGCTCTGCAGTGCCTCGCCCGGATGGGTGCCGGGCAGCAGCCGGACGACGGCGCGCAGCGACAGCCGGTGGGGGCCGCCGGTCGCCCTGACGGTGACCTTGTCGACGCCGGGGAGTTCGACGACCTCGCCCTCCACGGCGTCCTGCAGGGCGCTGTTGCGCATCCGCAGCGCGACCCCGTCGCCACCGGGCACCGGCACGGTGACCGTTCCCGGGCCGACCCGGCGCAGTTGGGCCCAGAGCCAGGCGAGTCCGCCGATCACCACCAGGGCGGGGACGGCGATCGCCACCGGCCACCACCAGTCCTGCCCGGACCAGCGGGCGCGGGAGGCCTCGCTGAGCACCGGCTGGTCCGGCGAGGTGAGCGGCCAGCCGTCCGGCACCGCGATGCCGAGCCTGTCGTAGAGGTCGAACCCGCCGGCGAGCAGCAGCAGTCCGCCCCCGATCAGGACGATCCCGACGACCAGGAGGATCGTCCGGTTCACGGCGGACCTGCTCATCGGGGCTCCTGGGCGAGGCGCCGGTGGCCGTGCCGCCGCTCCTCCGGCGGCCGGGGTCTGAGGGGCTGGATGCGCAGGTCCAGCCGGTACGGCCCGGCGAGCGGGAACTTCGCCAGCTCCTCGCGCAACTCCCGGTCCACCAGGGCCGGTTCGGCGCTTCCGGTGACGGTGGCGACGGCCTTGTGCCGGCCGGCCCGGACGGTGCAGCGCTCGATGCCGGGAATCTCCTGGCCGCGGGCCGCGAGCAGTGCGGCGATGCCGGCACGGTCGATCGCCGCGCCCGGCCGGCGCAGCGCGAGCCAGCGGCGCAGGCCCGGCGCCAGGGCCAGCCAGCAGAGCAGCAGGCCGACCGCGACGGCGCCCGCGGCGATGCCGAGCACCCACGGGTCATCGAGGTGACGGGTCGACAGTTCGTCGGTGAAGTCGGCCCGCCAGCGCCGGGCGGCGTGCCCGGTGGCGACGGCGACGGCGTCGTACAGCGCGGCGCCGGCGAGCACCAGCAGGCAGGTGACCACCGCGCCGGTGACGGCGGTGCGGGGCGCGCGCGGGCGGTGCGGGTGACCGGGCGGCACGGTCGGCGGCCACTCCTCGGGCCCGGCCTCGCCCGGCGGCGCTGCGGCATGCCCGAACTCGGCCTCCAGACCGACCAGTTCCGGCATGACGACGCCGGAGGCGACGAGCTCCGGCGGAATGTCCACGGGCTCGGTCGGCTGCAGCGCGATCGGCTCGGTCGGTTCCTCGGACGGACCGGGCCCGGGTGCGCCCGGCCCGGGTGCGCCGGGCTCCGGTGCGCCGTCCTGCGGGCGGTCCGGGGGCGGCCCGTTCACTGCGCTCCTCCCGTGACGAGCTTCTCCACCTGCAGTGCGACCTCGGAGACCGGTGTGCCGGTGAGCCGGGCGACCTGCACGGCGACCGCGTCCCGGCAGGTGTGCGAGAGGGCGGCGAGGTCCGCCGGGTAGGGGAACTCGAGGTGCAGGGTGATCCGGGCCTTTCCGCCGACCACCAGCACGCGGGCCTTGGGCGCCGCGCCGCGCAGGCCCCGTTCGGCCCAGACCTCGGCGAGCGCCTCGCGGACGGCCTGCTGGGCGAGCCCGGCGTAGACCCGGTCGGCGATCCTGAGCCGCCCCCGCCGGGCCGGAACGGTCACTGCGGCGGCCATCAGCGCCGCCGCTCCCTGCCGCGGAGGAGGTCACCGAGGGCCCCGAGGTCGACGTCGCCCTCCAGCAGCCGCCCGACCACGAAGCCGACCGCGCCGAGGACGGCGACCAGCAGGAAGGCGGCGAAGCCTCCGAAGTACCCGGCGAAGCCCAGGGCCATGCCGGCCACCAGGCCGACCAGGGCCAGGTTCATCCGCTCCTCCTCGTGTGCGGCGGCGGGTGCCGCGTCGGTGCGCTACTGGACCCGGCCGGGCTCCGGCTCCTCGTCCGGCTCGTCCGGCAGGTGGACGTCGTTGACCGCGATGTTGACCTCGACGACCTCCAGGCCGGTCATCCGCTCGACCGAGTCGATGACATTGGCCCTGACCTCGGCGGCGAGCGACGGGATGACCACGCCGTACTCGACGACCAGGGCGATGTCGATGGCGGTCTGCTTCTCGCCGACCTCGGCCTTGACGCCCCGCCCGGCCCCTGAACGGCCGCCGGGGACGCGGTCGCGCACCGCACCGAACGTCCGGGTGAAACCGGAGCCGAGGGCGTGGATGCCGGGGATCTCCCGGGCCGCCATCCCGGCGATCTTCTCGATGACGCCGACGGCCATCGCGGTCCGGCCGCGCTCGGAGGTGAGGGTCGCCTCGTCGGGCGACGACTGGTTCTTCTGCAGGTCGGCGGGGGTCGGGGTCTGCGGCATGGCGGGGTCTCCTGTGTCGTCTCCAGCTATATCGCAAATCAGCCCAACTCTGACATTTCGCCGCACGCCCCGCGCGTCGGGCCCGTCCGGGGGCAGCCGGAAGCACGGAAAGGGCGCGGGGAACCGCGCGCGGCGGAAGAGGCCGAGTTCAGCCGTC
>NZ_JBFAXX010000080.1:0-30673 GCF_040680995.1 Kitasatospora sp. NPDC051914 | reverse complement strand
ACCGTCACCAACCCGGCCTGGGCCGCCACCATCGGCGCCGGCCAGTCGGTGACCGCCGGGGCCAACTTCTCGTACAGCGGCACCAATGCGGCGCCCACCTCGTTCGCGCTGAACGGCCTCGCCTGCACCGGCAGCGGCCCCACCGCCCCGCCGTCCCCCACCCCCAGCCCCTCGGTCTCCGCCTCGGCCTCGGCCTCGCCGAGCAGCTCGGCCTCCCCCAGCACCTCCCCCAGCGCCTCCGCCTCGCCGACCGGCAGCAGCGGCGCCCCGGCCCTCCACGTGTCGGGCACCTCCCTGGTGAACGAGGCCGGCACGCCGGTCACCCTGCACGGCGTCAACCGCTCGGGCACCGAGTTCATGTGCGTCCAGGGCTACGGCTTCTTCGACGGCCCGGTGGACGCCGCCGCCATCGCAGCGATCAAGAGCTGGCACGCCAACGCCGTCCGCATCCCGCTCAACGAGGACTGCTGGATCGGCACCGGCAACGTCAAGCCCGAGTACGCCGGCGCCAACTACCGTGCCGCGATCAAGGGTTGGGTCGAATCACTGCTGAACGCCGGTCTCACCCCGATCGTCGAGATGCACTGGAGCCGCGGCCAGTACACCGGCTACTCCTCCGGCTGCTCGGACGTCAACGCCACCTGCCAGAAGCCGATGCCCGGCGCCAACGCGGTGCCGTTCTGGAGCTCGGTGGCGGACACCTTCAAGGGCACCGACCAGGTCGTCTTCGACCTGTTCAACGAGCCTTACCCAGACCGCTCCGAGTCCTCCACCACCCAGGGCTGGCTGTGCTGGCGGGACGGCGGCAGCGCCTGCCCCGGCATCCCGTACGAGGTCAGCGGCTTCCAGAAGCTGGTGGACACCGTCCGGGCGACCGGTGCGAAGAACGTCATCCTGCTCGGCGGCGTGGCCTACTCCAACGACCTCGGCCAGTGGCTGACGTACAGGCCCACCGACCCGACCGGCAACCTCGCCGCGGCCTGGCACGTGTACAACTTCAACACCTGCTCCAGCAGCACCTGCTGGGCCTCCACCCTGGAGCAGGTGGCCGCCAAGGTCCCGCTGGTCGCCGGTGAGATCGGCGAGAACACCTGCAGCCACGACTTCGTCGACCAGGTGATGGCCTGGTTCGACGCCCGGAAGCTCGGCTACCTGGGCTGGACCTGGAACACCTGGGACTGCGGCTCGGGCCCGTCGCTGATCAGCAACTACGACGGCACCCCGACCGACTTCGGCATCGGCCTGCGGGACCACTTCCGCGCGATCGGCTGATGCCGCGGGGGCGCGTGGGGGGCACCTCCCGCGCGCTCCTGAGTGGTCGCCCGGCAACCCTTGGAATCGCCCCTTCAGATTCCGTAGAGCCGGCGGGCGTTGCCGTGGCCGAGGGCTGCGCCGATCTGCAGTGCGTCCTCTGCGGTGCAGTCCCCGGCTGCTCGCCAGTCGTCCAGCACCGTGCCGAGTGCGCGCTGGAACTGTGCAGTGCCCACCGGGTACAGCTCGGGCAGCCCGTAGGCGTCGGTGGAGAACAACACCTTGCCGAACGGCGCCAGTTCGAGCACCTCGCCGAGCACCGCGGCGGCCCGCGGCCCGGTGTGGGAGAGGGTCAGCCCGACGTCCGCGTACACATGGGGGAAGGCCTGGGCCAGCCAGGCGGCCTGCCGGTGGTAGGGGTAGCCGTGCAGCAGCACCAGCGGCACGCCGTCCGGCTCCACCGCCCGGACGAAGTCCACCAGCAGTGCCGGGTCGGCCCGGTGCAGCCGCAGGTCCGGGTCGCCGAAGCCGGTGTGCAGCTGGATCGGCAGCCCGAGCCCGACCGCCGACCAGAGCAGGTGCCGCAGCAGCACCGGGTCGGTGATCCGCCCGTCCGTCCGGGCGCCGGCGGCGCGCACCACCTCGGAGCGGTCGGGCGGGCCGCCGGGGATGTCGAGCCCCGCGCGGTAGGCGAGCACCGACTTCACCGCGACCGCCCCGGCGCAGGCCTCGGCCAGGGCCTCGGCGACCGCTTCCGGCCACGTCGGCGCGGGCGCCCGGACGGCGGCGGCCACCGATTCCAGCCGGACGACCTCGTGCAGCCGGGCGCCGGCCAGGGCGGCCAGTTCGGCCGGCGGCAGCAGCGGCCGGCCGCGGGCCTCGGTCAGCCCGGTGTCCACCAGCAGGTCGGTGAGGCCGGCCGCGGCGAGCATCCGGGCGGTGGCCGCGTCGGCACCGACGGCCCGGCGGGCCTCCAGGTACGCATCGGCCCCGGCGAGCGCGGCGAGCCCCAGCAGCGGTGGGCACCAGCGGCGGACGGCGAGCCCGATCGCGCTGTCGAAGGGCGAGGTGCCGGCGGCGGGCGGCCGGTCGGACTCGGTGATCAGCGCGGCGAAGGCCGCCTCGTCCAGTTCCTCGGCGACGACGCTGTGGCAGTGGTGGTCGACCAGCACCGGTCAGTACCTCCACCGGGTCGCCGCCACGGTCTCCTCCGGGCTGCGTTCGCGGAACAGGGCGGCCTCGGCGCCGCGGACGTCGAGCACCGCGCGGTAGAGCTCCTCCCCCATCGCCGCCCGCAGCGGCGCGCAGGCCCGGAAGGCGGCCAGTGCGGCGGTCTGGCCGTGCGGCAGCCGTTCGACGCCGTGGCTGCGGGCCGGGTCGTCCGGCACCTCGGGCGGCAGCCGGAGGCCGGCGTCGATCCCGGCGAGCCCCGCGGCGAGCACCCCGCCGACCGCGAGGTAGGGGTTGGCGGCCGCGTCGAAGCACTTCACCTCGGCGTTGGCCTGATCCGGCGCGGAGCCGGTGATCAGCCGCAGGGCGGCCTCCCGGTTCTCGAGGCCCCAGCAGCGGTAGGGCCCGGCCCAGCGGCCGGGGACGAGGCGCAGCGGGGAGGACGGTGCGGGTGCGCCGAGCACCAGCAGTGCGGGCAGTTCCTCCAGGACGCCGGCGAGGAAGGCTTCCGCCTGCTCGGTGAGGCCGTGCGGGCCGGGGCCGCCGGCGTGCAGGTTGTGCCCGTCCTGCCAGAGGCTGAGGTGCAGGTGGCAGCCGTTGCCGACGCCGTCGGGCGCCACCACCGGGGCGAAGGAGACGCGCAGTCCGTGGCGTGCGGAGACGGCCCGGACGGTCTGCCGCACCAGGAGGGAGGTGTCGGCCGCGCGGACGGGCGAGTCCGCGGCGACGGAGACCTCGAACTGGCCGGGTGTGTACTCGGGGTGGATCTGCAGGACGGCGAGGTGCTGCTCGGTGAGGGCGCGCAGCACGTCGCGGAGGTAGTCGGAGCGGTCGATCAGCCGGTCCATGCCGTAGGCGGCGCCGTCCTCGGGCTCGCCGGGGCGGTCGACGACCCATTCGATCTCGAAGCCCGCGCGGGCGGCGAGCCCGCGGGCGGCGAGCACCTGCTCGGTGCGGCGGGCGAACCAGCGCTGGCAGCCGGGGTGGGGGGCGCCGTCCTGGGTCCGTCGGTCGACCGGGGCCCAGGCCCAGCCGGGCTGGGCGGCGAGCGGCACCAGGCCGTCGAGGTCGGGGACGAGCCGGAGGTCGCCGACCGGGCCGCCGCCGGGGGCCATCGAGTCGTCGACCAGGAAGGAGTCGAAGCAGGGCGAGGCGCCGATGCCGTGCCGGACGGCGTGCGGCAGCCGGGCCACGGGAACGGCCTTGGCCCGGGTGATGCCGGCGTTGTCGACCCAGCCGAGTGCGACGGCGTCCACACCGGCCGCGGCGAGTTCCGCGGCTGCCTCCTCGGCCCGTTCCGCCTGCCCGGCCCTGGTCTGCGCGCTGCCCATGGGCCCATGCTGCCGTCCCCGGCGCCCGGGGTGGGGGAACGCCCCGCGGTGGGAGCCGCCCGGGAGGGTGAAATCGGCCATCTGCGACTGGCGTGATGGGGGTCACATCGGAAGGGGAATTTCCGGGGACCGACTCCCCGTTTAACCCCGTGTCCGCACAAACGGGGAACGAGTCCCCGGAAGGGAAGGGAGTCCGATGACGACCGTCAGCACCAAGCCGGCCGGCCAGCGGCTCCGCGCGGACGCCAGCCGCAACCGCGCGCGGATCATCACCGCCGCCCGCGAGGCGATCGTGGAGCACGGCGCGGAGGCGCCGCTCGACGAGATCGCCCGCCGGGCCGGGGTCGGCAACGCCACGCTCTACCGCAACTTCTCCGACCGGCGCGAACTGCTCCACCACGTGACCCTCTCGGTGCTGACCAGGGTGCTGGAGCACGCGGAGGCCGGACTCGCGGAGCCGGACGCCTTCGAGGGCCTCACCCGGTTCACGCACGCCGCCGCGGACGAGCGCATCGGCGCGCTCTGCCCGATGGTCTCCGACCACATCGACCACGACGACCCCGAACTGGAAGGGGCGCGGCTGCGGCTGAAGGCCGCCGCGACCGAGCTGATCGCGCGCGCCCACGCGAGCGGGCAGCTGCGCGCCGACATCGGCGTCGGCGACTACTTCCTCGGCGTCACCCAGCTGACCCGCCCGCTCCCGGGCACCGGATGCATCGACCTCGACGCGTTCGTCCATCGCCACCTGCAGGTCTTCCTGGACGGCCTGCGAGCCCCGGCGACCTCCGTACTTCCCGGCCGCGCCGCGTCCTTCGAGGACCTCAAGCGCGCCGACTGACCGACCCGACCGCACGCAACGCACGTTAGTGGGTACCCCCATGTCCGAAACCGGCCTCCAGGCCGATCCGCGCCGATGGAAGGCACTCGCCTTCATCGGCCTGGCCCAGCTGATGGTCGTCCTCGACGCGACCGTCGTGAACATCGCGCTGCCGTCCGCGCAGCACGACCTCGGCATCTCCGACGGCAACCGCCAGTGGGTGATCACCGCCTACGCGCTGGCCTTCGGCGGCCTGCTCCTGTTCGGCGGCCGGATCGCCGACCTGTGGGGCCGCAAGCGGACCTTCACCATCGGCCTCACCGGCTTCGCCCTGGCCTCGGCGCTCGGCGGCGCGGCCGTCAACACCCCGATGCTGCTCGGCGCCCGCGCCCTCCAGGGCGTCTTCGGCGCCCTGCTCGCCCCGGCCGCCCTGTCGCTGCTCGCGGTGATGTTCACCGAGGCGAAGGAGCGCGCCAAGGCGTTCGGCATCTACGGCGCCATCGCCGGCGGTGGCGGTGCCATCGGCCTGATCCTCGGCGGCCTGCTCACCGAGTACCTGAACTGGCGCTGGACCTTCTACGTCAACATCCCGTTCGCGGTCGTCGCGATCCTCGGCGCCGTGCTGGTGATCCGCGAGCCGGTCGGCAGCCGCAACCGCAACAAGCTGGACATCCCCGGCGTGCTGCTGGTCACCTCCGGCCTGGTCGCCCTGGTGTACGCGTTCACCCGCGCCGAGTCGGACGGCTGGAGCTCCGGCATCACCGTCGGCCTGTTCGTCGCCGCCGCCGTGCTGCTCGCCGCGTTCGCCGTGGTGGAGAGCAAGGTCTCCGCGCCGCTGCTGCCGCTGCGCGTGGTCACCGAGCGCAACCGCGGCGGTGTCTACCTGTCGCTCGGCCTCGCCGTGATCGGCATGTTCGGCCTGTTCCTCTTCCTCACCTACTACCTGCAGGTGGTGCTCGGCTACAGCCCGGTCACCAGCGGCCTGGCCTTCCTGCCGATGGTGGCGGGCATGATCACCGGCTCCACCCAGATCGGTGCCCGGCTGATGACCCGCGTCCCGCCGCGCTACCTGATGGTGCCCGGCTTCCTGGTCGCCTCGCTGGGCATGCTGATCCTCACCCAGATCGACGTGAACAGCTCCTACCCGGCGCTGATCCTGCCCGGCCTGATCCTGATGGGCCTCGGCATGGGCACCGCGTTCATGCCGGCGATGAGCCTGGCCACGCACGGCGTCGAGCCGCGCGACGCCGGTGTCGCCTCGGCCATGGTCAACACCTCCCAGCAGGTCGGCGGCGCCATCGGCACCGCGCTGCTGAACACCATCGCGGCCAGCGCCACCACCGCGTACCTGACCTCGCACGCCAAGGACGGCGCGCCGCAGCAGCTGCTCCAGCTGCAGGGCATGGTGCACGGCTTCTCGACCGCGATCTGGTGGTCGTTCGGCATCCTGGTGCTGGCCGCCGCAATCGCCGCGGTCCTGATCAACACCGGTCGCCCCGAGATGCACGCGACCGCCGAGGGCGCGGCCAAGGAGGACGCCGTCCCCGTGATGGCGCACTGACCTCCCCCACCGCCGCAGCGGCCCGCCGGGTTCTCCCGGCGGGCCGCTGCGCGTTTCCGCCCCGGCCGGCCCGGCCGGGGACGTGCCGCGCGGCACTCTTCCTACTGGACGGTAACTCCGCTACAGTGACCCGCACGTACCAGCGCCGGGCCTCGGGAGCCGCACCGGCGTGGTCGGCGCCGCGGCATCACGCGGCTGCCCCGGTGCGTGGTCTCCGGCCCCAGCGGCCGTCTCTTCTCCCTGCATCGGTTCAGCGCCGCCTGTCCCTTTCGTCAGCGCGCCTGAGCACTTCGGCACACCCGCGGCACGACCGGAGCGGACCGGTCCGTGCTCCGCGGGGCCGTCCCCGCCTTCCCGCACTCCCGTGCCGCCGCACCCTCCTCCAGCGCACCCTGCCGCCGCTCGCCGCCGAGCGCCCGGCTGCGCCGGAGCGCGGCACGGGCCCATGACAAGGAGTCAGGACAATGGAGCGTCCCTTCCCCACTGTCGCCGTGGTCGGCCTCGGCACCATGGGTGCCGGCGTCGCCGTCGCCGTCGCGAAGAGCGGCCGCCGGGTGCTCGGTATCGAGGCCGACGCCGACGCGGCGGGCCGGGCGCTGGCCCGGATCGAGGAGACCACCGCCAACGCGGTCCGGCGCGAGCGGATGACCGCCGAGGAGCGCACCGCGCTGCTCGCCCTGATCTCGGTCGGCGACCGGCTCGACGCCGCGGCCGGCGCCGACCTGGTGATCGAGGAGGTGCCCGAGCAGCTGGAGCTGAAGCGGGAGGTCTTCGCCGAGCTGGACCGCATCTGCCCGCCGGAGACGGTGCTGGCGACCGGTACCACCGCCCTGTCGGTGACCCGGATCGCCGCCGCCACCGCCCGCCCGGAGCGCGTGCTCGGCCTGCACTTCTTCAACCCGGTGCACACCATGAAGCTGGTCGAGGTCGTCCGCACGGTGCTGACCTCCCCGCAGGCCGCCGAGGACGCCGCCGCCTTCGCCCGCGACCTGGGCAAGGAGCCGGTCGCGGCCGGCGACCGGGCCGGCTTCATCGTCAACGGCCTGCTCTTCGCCTACCTCAACCAGGCCGCCGCGATGTTCGAGTCGCGGTACGCCACCCGCGAGGACATCGACGCCGCGATGCGGCTCGGCTGCGGCCTGCCGATGGGCCCGCTCGCCCTGCTCGACCTGATCGGCGTCGACACCGCCCGCACCGTGCTGGAGGCGATGTACGAGCAGTCCAAGGACCGCCTGCACGCCCCGGCACCGATCCTCGGCCAGCTGACGGCGGCGGGCCTGCTCGGCCGCAAGTCCGGCCGCGGCTTCTACAGCTACGAGGCGCCCGGGTCCTCCCGGGTGGTCGCCGAGGCCTCGGCCGCGGCCGGCACCCGGGTCGCGGGCCGGACCGTCGCGAGCATCGGCGTCTGCGGCTCGGGCACCATGGCGACCGGCATCGTCGAGGTGTTCGCCAAGGCCGGCCTGCCGGTGCTGCTGGCGGCCCGCAGCCAGGAGAAGGCGGACCGCGCCAAGGCGCAGCTGGAGAAGTCGCTGGAGCGTTCGGTCTCCCGGGGCCGGCTCAGCGCGGAGCAGCGGGACGCCGTGCTGGCGCTGGTCACCCCGACCGGCAGCTACGCGGACCTGGCCGGCGTCGACCTGGTGGTCGAGGCGGTCGCCGAGGACCTGGAGATCAAGCGCGAGCTGTTCGCCACCCTCGACAAGATCGTGAAGCCGGGCGCGGTGCTCGCGACCACCACCTCCAGCCTGCCGGTGATCAGCTGCGCGACCGCGACCTCGCGGCCGCAGGACGTGATCGGCATGCACTTCTTCAATCCGGCGCCGGCCATGAAGCTGGTCGAGGTGGTCTCCACCGTGCTCACCGCGCCGGACGTCACCTCCACCGTGCTGGAGCTGTGCGCGAAGGTGAAGAAGCACGCGGTGGAGTGCGGCGACCGGGCCGGCTTCATCGTCAACGCCCTGCTCTTCCCGTACCTGAACGACGCGGTGCGGATGCTGCAGGAGCACTACGCGACGGTGGACGACATCGACACCGCGATGAAGCTCGGCTGCGGCTACCCGATGGGGCCGTTCGAGCTGCTGGACGTGGTCGGCCTGGACGTCTCGCTGACCATCGAGCAGGTGCTGCACCAGGAGTTCCGCGAGCCCGGCCTGGCGGCCGCGCCGCTGCTGGAGCACCTGGTCGCGGCGGGCTGCCTGGGCCGCAAGACCGGCCGCGGCTTCCGCGACCACGCGCGGCGCTGACGCACCGGGGCCGTCCCCCGCCGGCCCGCCGCGGCCCGCGGGGGGGCGGCCCTCCCCGCACATCACGGACACGATCGGCCGCCGAGCTGCAAGGAGTCGCAGATGAACACCGAGCCCGGAGGCAGACTGCCTCGGAGCAACGTCGCACCGGCCGGCCGGCCGGCGTGGAACCAGAGCGCGGTGCCGCCCCGCTGGCCCCGGCCCGCGGCCGTGCCGCCGGTGGCGCCCGTCCGCAGGGCGCGGCCGGCCGGAGCGGCGCCCGGGACGTGTAGCGTTCCGGGCATGGATCGGGAACAGTCAACCGCGCAGCCCCAGCCGCCCCGCGAGCCGGTGGACGGCGCCCGCCCCGCCGAGCCCGGCCCGGGCGGCAGGCGTGCCGCGGCGCAGCGCCGGCAGATGCGCCAGGAGCTGGCGGCGGCGGCCATGGACCTGTTCGCCAACCAGGGGTACGAGGAGACGACGGTCGATCAGATCGCCGCCGAGGCGGGCGTGGCGCGGCGGACGTTCTTCCGCTACTTCCGCTCCAAGGAAGAGGCGATCTTCCCGGACCACGACGACACCCTCGTCCGGGTGGCCGACCTGCTGGCCAGCGCCGAGCCGGACGAGCACCCGCTGGACGTGGTCTGCCGCGGCATCAAGGAGGTGCTGCGGATGTACGCCTCCACGCCGGGCGTCTCGGTGGCGCGCTACCAGCTGATCCGCCAGGTGCCGGCGCTGCGGGAGCGCGAGATCGCGGTGGTGGCCCGGTACGAGCGGCTGTTCACCCGCTACCTGCTGGGGCGCTTCGACGCGGCCGAGCAGATCCCGCCGGGCTGGCAGCGCGGCGGGGACGACGACTCGATGCTGGCCGAGGTGTCGGCGGCGGCCGTGGTCGCGGCCCACAACCACGTGCTGCGGCGCTGGCTGCGGGCGGGCGGGCACGGCGACGTGGAGGCACAGCTGGACCACTCCTTCGAGGTCATCAGGGGCACCTTCTGGGCGACCGCTCCGACCGGGGTGCGACGCCGTGGCACTCTTGTGGCACCGGGTGCCACAGGTGACACCGGTTCAGCCCTGGAGGCCGCCGCGGTGAGCGCCCTCAGTGCCAGCCCCGGAGGTGAGGTCCTCATCACAGTGGCCCGCACCGACGCCCCGCTGGACCTCGTCCTGGACTCGATCAAGTCCGCCCTGGGTGACGCCAGAACGGCCTGATTACAGGCTTTTTCGCAGGTGGAAGCGGTTTTCGAGGCCCGTCCCGGCCATCCGGGGCGGGCCTCTTCGCGTGGTGCGTCCGGCCGGCCCGGACAGCGATCCACATCACTCGAACTGATGACACCCGGTGTCTTTACGAGTGGCACAGGGTGCCATTACCTTGTTACCCACCAGTCGCGGCGCCGCGGCTCCCCACCTCGGCGCGCCGTGTCCGGCGTCCCCACACCTCGGGGGCAAGCACGACTTCGGCGACACCACATCCGTCGCAGACCGTCGACCCAATCCCACCCAGACCCTCAGCGAAGCCGGTGTCCGCTCCCGGCTCCCCCAGACGCCCTGTGCCCTCACACAGGTACGCCTTCGGAGGCAGCCATGAACGAAATCCTCGACGCGATCCTCAGCTCCGACAGCACCTCGGCGGACTTCGCCGCGATCAAGCTGCCGGAGTCCTACCGGGCGGTGACGCTCCACAAGGACGAGGAGCAGATGTTCGCCGGCCTCGCCAGCCGCGACAAGGACCCCCGCAAGTCCCTCCACCTGGACGAGGTCCCCCTCCCCGAGCTCGGCCCGGGCGAGGCCCTGGTCGCCGTCATGGCGAGCTCCGTCAACTACAACACCGTGTGGAGCTCGATCTTCGAGCCGGTCTCCACCTTCGGCTTCCTGGAGCGCTACGGCCGCCTGTCGCCGCTGACCAAGCGCCACGACCTGCCGTACCACGTCCTCGGCTCCGACCTCGCGGGCGTCGTCCTGCGCACCGGCGCCGGCGTCAACGCCTGGAAGCCCGGTGACGAGGTCGTCGCGCACTGCCTCTCGGTCGAGCTGGAGTCCCCGGACGGCCACAACGACACGATGATGGACCCGGAGCAGCGCATCTGGGGCTTCGAGACCAACTTCGGCGGCCTCGCCGAGATCGCCCTGGTGAAGACCAACCAGCTGCTGCCCAAGCCGAAGCACCTCACCTGGGAGGAGGCCGCCTCCCCGGGCCTGGTCAACTCCACCGCCTACCGCCAGCTGGTCTCCCGCAACGGCGCCGGCATGAAGCAGGGCGACAACGTGCTGATCTGGGGCGCCAGCGGCGGCCTCGGCTCCTACGCCACCCAGTACGCGCTGGCCGGCGGCGCCACCCCGATCTGCGTGGTCTCCAACGACGCCAAGGCCGAGATCTGCCGCGCCATGGGCGCCGAGGCGATCATCGACCGCTCCGCCGAGGGCTACAAGTTCTGGAAGGACGAGAACACCCAGGACCCGCGCGAGTGGAAGCGCCTGGGCAGCAAGATCCGCGAGTTCACCGGCGGCGAGGACGTGGACATCGTCTTCGAGCACCCGGGCCGCGAGACCTTCGGCGCCTCGGTCTACGTCACCCGCAAGGGCGGCACCATCGTCACCTGCGCCTCCACCTCCGGCTACATGCACCAGTACGACAACCGCTACCTGTGGATGTCGCTGAAGCGCATCGTCGGCTCGCACTTCGCCAACTACCGCGAGGCGTTCGAGGCCAACCGCCTGGTCGCCAAGGGCAAGATCCACCCGACCCTCTCCAAGGTCTACTCCCTGGAGGAGACCGGCCAGGCCGCCCTCGACGTGCACCACAACAAGCACCAGGGCAAGGTCGGCGTGCTCTGCCTGGCCCCCGAGGAGGGCATGGGCGTCCGCGACCACGAGCTGCGTGCCAAGCACCTGCCGGCGATCAACCGCTTCCGGGACATCTGATGGCAGACCGTGAAGGTGTCCAGCGCGACCGTCCGTGGCTGATGCGGACCTACGCCGGCCACTCCACCGCGAGCGACTCCAACGCGCTCTACCGGCGGAACCTGGCGAAGGGTCAGACGGGCCTGTCCGTCGCCTTCGACCTGCCCACGCAGACCGGCTACGACTCGGACCACGTCCTCGCCCGCGGCGAGGTCGGCCGGGTCGGCGTGCCGGTGGGCCACGTCGGCGACATGCGCACCCTGTTCGACGGCATCCCGCTCGAGCAGACCAACACCTCCATGACGATCAACGCCACCGCGATGTGGCTGCTGGCGCTCTACCAGGTGGTCGCCGAGGAGCAGGGCGCGGACATCGCCAAGCTCACCGGCACCACCCAGAACGACATCGTCAAGGAGTACCTGTCCCGCGGGACGCACGTCTTCCCGCCCGGGCCGTCCGTCCGGCTGATCACCGACATGATCGCCTACACGGTCGCGAACATCCCCAAGTGGAACCCGATCAACATCTGCAGCTACCACCTGCAGGAGGCCGGGGCCACCCCGGTCCAGGAGATCGCGTACTCCATGTGCACCGCGATCGCCGTCCTCGACGCCGTCCGCGACTCCGGCCAGGTGCCGGCCGAGCGGATGGGCGAGGTCGTCGGCCGGATCTCCTTCTTCGTGAACGCGGGCGTCCGCTTCGTCGAGGAGATGTGCAAGATGCGGGCCTTCTCCCGGCTCTGGGAGAAGGTCACCCGCGAGCGCTACGGCATCGAGGACGCCAAGCAGCGCCGGTTCCGCTACGGCGTGCAGGTCAACTCGCTCGGCCTCACCGAGGCCCAGCCGGAGAACAACGTCCAGCGCATCGTGCTGGAGATGCTCGCGGTCACCCTCTCCAAGGACGCCCGCGCCCGCGCCGTCCAGCTGCCCGCGTGGAACGAGGCCCTGGGCCTCCCCCGCCCGTGGGACCAGCAGTGGTCGCTGCGCATCCAGCAGGTGCTCGCCTACGAGTCCGACCTCCTGGAGTACGGCGACATCTTCAACGGCTCCACCGTGATCGAGGCCAAGACCGACGAACTGCTCGCCGGCGCCGAGGCCGAGATCGCCAAGGTGCTGGAGATGGGCGGCGTCATCCCGGCCGTCGAGTCCGGCTACCTCAAGTCCAACCTGGTCGCCTCGCACGCGGCCCGCCGCGCCCGGATCGAGGCCGGCGAGGACAAGATCGTCGGAGTGAACTGCTTCGACACCACGGAGGAGAGCCCGCTCACCGCGGACCTCGACACCGCGATCATGGTGGTGGACCCGGCCTCCGAGCGCTCCGTGCTCGCCGGCCTGGAGAAGTGGCACGCCGAGCGCGACGAGGCGGCCGCCCAGGCCGCCCTGGAGCGGCTCAAGGCCACCGCGGTGACCACCGACAACCTGATGCCGGCCACCCTCGCCTGCGCCCGCGCCGGCGTGACCACCGGCGAGTGGGCCTTCGCCCTGCGCGAGGTCTTCGGCGAGTACCGCGCCCCCACCGGCGTGGGCGGCGCCCCGGTCGCGGTGGCGGCCGAGCCCGGCGGCGAGCTCGCCGCCGTCCGCGAGGCGGTCGCCGCAACGGCCGCCGAGCTCGGCACCGGCAAGCTCCGCCTGCTGGTCGGCAAGCCCGGTCTGGACGGGCACTCCAACGGCGCCGAGCAGATCGCCGTCCGGGCCCGCGACGCCGGCTTCGAGGTGGTCTACCAGGGCATCCGGCTCACGCCGGAGCAGATCGTCTCCGCCGCCGTCGCGGAGGACGTGCACTGCGTGGGCCTGTCCATCCTCTCGGGTGCGCACCCCGAGCTGGTGCCCGACGTCCTGCAGCGGCTGAGGCGCGCGGGGGTGGAGGATGTGCCCGTGATCGTCGGTGGCATCATCCCCGCTGCGGATGCCGAGGCCCTCAAGGCCGCCGGTGTCGCCGCGGTCTTCACCCCGAAGGACTTCGGCATCACCACCATCATCGGCCGGATCGTGGACGAGATCCGGCTGGCCAACAGGCTCCAGCCGTGGGCCGCGGCGCCGCACACGACCGCGACCAGCTGACCCGGGAAGGAATCACCACCCTCATGACCACCGTCAACCGCCTCCGGCCGCGCCGCTCCTGCCTGGCCGTGCCCGGCAGCAACCCGCGCTTCCTGGAGAAGGCCCAGGGCCTTCCCGCCGACCAGGTCTTCCTCGACCTGGAGGACGCCTGCGCCCCGCTGGTCAAGGAGAGCGCCCGGCACAACATCGTCGACGCCCTCAACAACGGCGACTGGGGCAACAAGACCAAGGTCGTCCGGGTCAACGACTGGACCACCCACTGGACGTACCGCGACGTCATCACCGTCGTCGAGGGCGCCGGCCCCAACCTCGACTGCATCATGCTGCCGAAGGTCCAGGACGCGGAGCAGGTCAAGGCGCTCGACCTGCTGCTCACCCAGATCGAGAAGACCATGGGCTTCGAGGTCGGCAAGATCGGCATCGAGGCGCAGATCGAGAACGCCAAGGGCCTGATCAACGTCGACTCGATCGCGACCGCCTCGCCCCGGCTGGAGACCATCATCTTCGGCCCGGCCGACTTCATGGCCTCCATCAACATGAAGTCGCTGGTCGTCGGCGAGCAGCCGCCCGGCTACGACGCGGACGCCTACCACTACATCCTGATGCGCATCCTGATGGCCGCCCGTGCCAACGACCTGCAGGCCATCGACGGCCCCTACCTGCAGATCCGCAACGCCGACGGCTACAAGGCGGTCGCCCGCCGCGCCGCCGCCCTCGGCTTCGACGGCAAGTGGGTGCTCCACCCGGACCAGGTCGCCGCCGCGAACGAGATCTTCTCGCCCTCGCAGGAGGACTACGACCACGCCGAGCTGATCCTCGACGCCTACGACTGGTGCACCTCGGAGGCCGGCGGTGCCAAGGGCTCCGCGATGCTCGGCGACGAGATGATCGACGAGGCCAGCCGCAAGATGGCCCTGGTCATCGCCGGCAAGGGCCGCGCCGCCGGCATGGAGCGCACCTCGAAGTTCGAGCCCCCGCAGGCCTGATCTTTTTCAGGCTCGGCTCGCTTCAGGCCCGGCTCGCTCGCATCTCACACCCAAGGACACCCCCATGCAGTTCGGACGCACCTACGAAGAGTTCGAGGTCGGCGCGGTCTACAAGCACTGGCCCGGGAAGACGGTCACCGAGTACGACGACCACCTCTTCTGCCTGCTCACCATGAACCACCACCCGCTCCACATGGACACCAACTATGCGGAGAAGACGACGGACTTCGGCAAGAACGTCGTCGTGGGCAACTACATCTACTCCCTGCTGCTCGGCATGTCCGTCCCGGACGTCTCCGGCAAGGCGATCGCCAACCTGGAGATCGAGTCGCTGCGCCACGTCGCCCCGACCTTCCACGGCGACACCATCTACGGCGAGACGACCGTCCTCGACAAGTGGCCGTCCAAGTCCAAGGACGACCGCGGCATCGTCTACGTCGAGACCAAGGGCTACAAGCAGGACGGCACGGTCGTCTGCATCTTCCGCCGCAAGGTGATGGTGCCGACCGAGACGTACACCAAGGAGCGCGGCGGCGAGCAGCCCGGCCGCCCGACTCCTGCTTCCTGAGACCCCGGACGGGTAGGCCGCCGTCATCGGCCTCACCCCACCCGGCACGGGGGCCCTGCTGCCGCAGCCACGCCGGCAGGGCCCCCGACAACGACTTCCGCGCTTTGCCCCGACCTCCCCCCACCCTCACGCCTTCAGATAGGGAGCCGCACGATGGGACGCCTCGCACAGACCGACGGCCTCACCGAGATCCAGCGGGACATCCTCGCCACCGTGCGGGACTTCGTCGACAAGGAGATCATTCCGGTCGCGACCGAGCTGGAGCACAAGGACGAGTACCCGACCGCGATCGTCGAGGGGATGAAGCAGCTCGGCCTGTTCGGCCTGACCATCCCCGAGGAGTTCGGCGGCCTGGGCGAGTCCCTGCTGACCTACGCGCTGGTGGTCGAGGAGATCGCCCGCGGCTGGATGTCCGTCTCCGGCATCGTCAACACGCACTTCATCGTCGCGCACATGATCAACGCGCACGGCACCCAGGAGCAGAAGGACTACTTCCTTCCGAAGATGGCGGCCGGCGAGATCCGCGGCGCCTTCTCGATGTCCGAGCCGGGCCTCGGCTCCGACGTCGCGGCGATCTCCACCAAGGGCGTCAAGGACGGCGAGTTCTACGTCCTCAACGGCCAGAAGATGTGGCTGACCAACGGCGGCACCTCCACCCTGGTCGCGGTCCTCTGCAAGACCGACGAGGGCGGCAACACCCCGTACAAGAACATGACCACCTTCCTGATCGAGAAGGAGGCCGGCTTCGGCCCGAACCCGAAGGTTCCCGGCCTGACCGTCCCCGGCAAGATCGAGAAGATGGGCTACAAGGGCGTCGACACCACCGAGCTGGTGCTGCAGGACGTCCGGATCCCGGCCGACCGCATCCTCGGCGGCGTCCCGGGCAAGGGCTTCTACCAGATGATGGACGGCGTCGAGGTCGGCCGCGTCAACGTCGCCGCCCGCGGCTGCGGTGTCGCCCGCCGCGCCTTCGAGCTGGGCATCTCCTACGCCCAGCAGCGCACCACCTTCGGCAAGAAGATCGCCGAGCACCAGGCGATCCAGTTCAAGCTCGCCGAGATGGCCACCAAGGTCGAGGCCGCGCACCAGATGATGGTGATGGCCGCCCGCAAGAAGGACAGCGGCGAGCGCAACGACCTCGAGGCCGGCATGGCGAAGTACCTCGCCTCCGAGTACTGCAAGGAGGTCGTGGAGGACGCCTTCCGCATCCACGGCGGCTACGGCTTCTCCAAGGAGTACGAGATCGAGCGCCTCTACCGCGAGGCCCCGATGCTGCTCATCGGTGAAGGTACTGCGGAGATCCAGAAGATGATCGTCGGTCGCCGCCTGCTCGAGGAGTACCGCCTGGCCGACTGAGCCGGCCGGTCCCCGACTTTCCGCATGGTCGGGCGCGGGCGTGCGGGCCCGTTCCCGGCCCCCTGCCGCACCGGTACGGCCTGGTCAGCCGAGGGGGGCGGTACGGCAGGTCCGGAGGCGGCCGTAGGGTGCATACCAGCAGGTACGCGCCCTGCGGCCGCCTCTGTCCACCCGGGGCGTACGGCCGGCGCGCCGGGCGCCGACGCCCCGTCAGGAACTCCGGGGCCCGGATGAGACGTGGGTCACGCGCTGCGCCCGGACCCTTTGGGAAACACCCCGCCTCGGCTACGGTCGTACACATAGCAGGCGTGGCTTGGCACCATGCCCGGCATATCCATGAACAGGCGGCTTGCCCACCTACCGCCTGGTCCCGATAGCATCCACCGGGACAGCGTCCCCATGTACCCGATCCCCGCGGTGGCCCCCGTCCAGCGGCCATGATCCCCCGCGACTAAGGTCTTCGATGCCCATCAGCCCGTCCCCTCACACCTCCGTCCAGGACGGCGACCTGTTCGCCGCGCCGACGGCAGGTCGCCGCCCGCGCGTGACCATCGCACGCGGCGCAACCCCCTGGTTCGCCCCGACCCTGGCCACCGCCGCCGTCACGACCGCCCTCACCCGGCGCAACGGCAAGTGGGCCCTGGCGGCTGTCCCGGCCTGCGCCCTCGGTGCGGGCATGCTGTGGTTCTTCCGCGACCCGGAGCGTGAGATCGGCACCGGCAGAGTGATCTCCCCCGCGGACGGCGTGGTGCAGTCGATCGACGCCTGGCCGGACGGCCGGACCCGGGTGGCCATCTTCATGAGCCCGCTCAACGTGCACGTCAACCGGGCGCCCCTGCCCGGCACCGTGACGTCCGTGGAGCACGTCGCCGGCGGCTTCGTCCCGGCGTTCAACAAGGACAGCGACCAGAACGAGCGGGTCGTCTGGCACTTCGACACCGAGCTCGGCGACATCGAGATGGTGCAGATCGCGGGGGCCGTGGCCCGCCGCATCGTGCCGTACGTGAGCGCCGGCACCAAGGTCGAGCAGGGCGACCGGATCGGTCTGATCCGTTTCGGCTCCCGCGTCGACACGTACCTGCCGGCCGGCGTCGAGGTGGGCGTCGAGGTCGGCCAGAAGACCACCGCCGGGGTGACGCGCCTTGACCGTGACTGATCCTGAGACTCTCGTCGGCCTCGGAGACGAGGAGGAGACGGAGCTGCGGCGCCGCCGCTGGGCGCGCGACCGCGAGCTGCGGGCGCCCCGTTCGCCGCAGCACCTGTCCACCGCCGACTTCCTGACCCTGGGGAACGCCGTCTGCGGCTTCCTGGCGATCTACTCGATCACCACCGGGGTCCTGATGCCGCACCTCACCGGTGAGACCTCCGCGCCGAACCGCAACAGCGCCGCCACCGCGGTCACGCTGCTGCTGATCGGCTCGATGTGCGACCTGTTCGACGGCCTGGTGGCCCGCAAGCTGCGCTCCTCGGCGCTGGGCGCGGAGCTGGACAACCTGGCCGACCTGATCAGCTTCGGCATCGCCCCGGCCTACTTCGTGGCGGTCTGGGGCATCGTGTCGCCGGACAGCAACCAGCAGCTCTCGGCGTTCATCGCGCTGACCGTCCTGCTGGCGGTGGTGCTGCGGCTCGCCCGGTTCTCGGCCGTCAAGATGCGGCCGGGGATCTTCCAGGGCATGCCGTGCCCGATGGGTGCGATGACGGTGATCGCCATCGTGCTCCTCGACCCGCCGTTCGTCCCGGGTCTGCTGATGATCTTCGGCGTGGCCTACCTGATGGTCAGCCGGATCGAGTACCCGAAGCCGCAGGGCCTGCTCGCCACCGCGACGCTCTGCTGGATCGTCGTCTCGATCGGCTGCCTGGCGGCCTGGGCGGCCGGTCTGCCCGGCGGCGACACGCTGATGCACATCGGCGCCACCGCCCAGATCGCGCTCGCCGCGATGGCGCCGATGCTGGTGATCCGCCGCAAGGTCGGCCAGAAGGTCGGCGACGTCCGCGCCCGCCGCGCGGAGTCCCGCGGCTGCTGAACCACACGGAAGGGGCCCGTATCCGACTCGGATACGGGCCCCTTCCGCATGTCCTGCATGCCTGCAGGGACCCACCGGGGGCTCCCGCTCGCCCCTACTGCCCCGCGCCGCCGTTGTGGACGCTGAAGGCGGAGCGGCGGGCCGCACGGGCCACCGCGGGGTCGGGGTGGACGCCGGAGACGGCGGTCAGCACCGAAGCCGCCCGCGGGTGGCCGGACTGCCGGGCCCGGTTGAACAGCCGCACCGGCTCGCCGGCCGACGCGCCCTCCACGTGCGGGACCAGCAGCGCGGTGTCCCCGTGGTCGAGCAGGGCCGCCGCGGTGTCCACCCACAGCCAGGCGGCGTCCTCCGCACCCAGCACGTCCGCCGGGGCGACCGGGCCCTCGTCGGAGCGCTCGGCCAGCCACAGCAGCGCGTAGGGCCGCAGCACGGGCTCCTCGACGGCCGCGCGGACCGCCTGCTCGGCGGTTCCGCCGGCCACCCGCAGCGCCTCGAAGGCGAGGCCGCGCACCAGCGCGTCCTCCCCGCGGGCGGCGTCGAGCAGCTCGGCCACCGCGCGGTCCACCGGGCGGGCGGCCACCCAGGCCCGGTACTCGGCGCGGGCCGGACCGGGCGTGTACTCGGCGCAGGCGCTGAGCAGCTCCATGGCGCTCTGCTCGATGTGCCCGGCGGCGGTCTGCGCGACGGTGCAGATCTCCTCCAGCTTGGCGCGGACCGCCCAGTGCCCGAGCGGGGACAGCTCGGCGGCCTCGTCGCGGCGCTCCAGGGCGCCGACGGCGGCCAGGCCGTCCAGCATCCAGTCGAGGACGGCTGCGGCGTCGGCAGCGGTCGTGGGGGTGTCGATCTGCGGCTCCCGGCAGGTGCCGCGGACGGCGGACATCGCGGAGGCGGCGTGCGGCACCGGGGAGAGGCCGAGGCCGCCGCCGGAGGCGCCGTGGCGGCGCTCGTCCAGGCCACGGCGGAGCAGCTCCAGCAGCTCGCTGTCGGCGACCGGCCCGTCCACCAGGTGCAGGAAGGACAGCAGGTGCGGCGCCTGGTCGACGGCCTGCCCGGCGAGCACCGCGAAGACGCCGCGCATGGCGGCCGGCGGCACGGGGGCGAGCAGCGTCCAGGCGTCGAACAGCGCGGACCAGCCGCGGATCACCGCCTCGTCGTCGTGCTCCCAGGCGTTGAGCCGCCAGCCGGGCCCGGCACCGCCGTCGCGGAGCTCGACCAGGCCGACGAGCAGCGCCTGGCCCCAGGCCTTCGCCGCGGCGCCGACGGTCATCGCGAGGGCACGCCCGGCGGCCCGGGCGTCGTCGGGCAGCAGCTCGCCGCGTTTGTCGACCTCGCCGAGCTCGCCGGCCCAGCGGGAGATCCGCACGGCGTCGGCGAGCATCCGGCGGGCCAGCGGGGCCAGCTCGGCGGGTGCGGGGAAGCCGTCCGGCACCGGCACCCGGCCGCGGCCCGGCTTGGGCGCGGGGGTACGGCGGCGGACTGGCCCACCCGGAGGCGTGCTCTCGGCTCGGCGGGCCGCTCCTGGCAGACGGGTCACCGTCGCTCCGGTGCGGATCGCGGGCGGGAGCGGGGCATCACGGTCGCGCGGGTTCCGAGACGTCACGCCGAGCAGTCTTCCCCGTGTACCGGCCTTCTGTCACATCGAGTTCTACGCGCGATCGTAGGTCCGGTCCGCGGACGGGGGATGAGATCGGGCATCAGCCACCAAACCGGGTCGCCACGACGGCCGACCTGGCATGAGCACGCCCCGGGTTTCCCGGTCCGGAGGCCCACCGACGGCCCGTGGACCGCGGCGGGCGCGGCGGGCGCGGCGGTCAGAGCAGCGGAGTGAGCCAGCGGCGCAGCGCCTCGCCGTAGCCGTCCGGGTCGGCGTTCCACAGGGCGGCGTGGGCGCCGTCCGGGACGGCGTGCAGGCTCACCAGGTCGTCCCGGCGGGCGGCGAGCCGGGCGGAGGCCGACCAGGGCGCCACGGCGTCCACCGGGCTGTGCAGCAGCAGCGCGGGCACCTGGAGGTCGGTGCCGGCCGCGAGCCGTGCGAACCCGGCCAGGTCGACCCCCGAGCGGCCCTCGGCGGCCAGCGCACCGAGCTCGGCGAGCGGGGCGGGCACGCCGGCCCGGGCGGCCTCCCGGCGGACGGTGGCGGGCCAGTCCAGCACCGGCGAGTCCAGCACCAGGCCGGCCAGCGAGTCGCGCCAGGCCGAGCGGGCCGCCGTGTGCAGGGCCATCGTGGCGCCGAGCGACCAGCCGTACAGCACGATCCGGCCGGCGCCGTGGCCGTGGGCGAAGCGGACGGCGGACTCCACGTCCCGCCACTCGGTCTCGCCGAAGTGCCCGAGCCCGTCCGGGGAGGGCGGGGCGCCCTCGTCCCCGCGGTGGGTGATCACCAGTACCGGCATGCGCAGCGCGTGCAGCACCGGCAGGACGGGCAGCGCCTGCTGCCGGTCGGTGCCGGGGCCGTGCACCAGGATCGCCCACACCCCGCGGATGCCCGGCAGGTACCAGGCGGGCATCGGGCCGAGCTCGCCGTCGACGACGGTCTCGGTGAAGTCCAGGCCGAGCGCGGAGGCCGGGTCGCCGATCTCGGTACGGGCGGTCACCCGGACCTCCGTCCCGGTGCGCAGCGTGCCGGCGCCGGTCGCGAGCAGCCGCCGGGTGACGCTCTGCGGGCCCGTGGCGAGCACGTCGCCGATCACGGCGTGGCCGCCGTCGGCCCACTCCAGGGCGTAGCGGCCGGGGCGCTCGGTCTCGACGCTGCGGGTGAGGGTGACCCGGTCGGCGGCCAGGTCCTGGACCCGGATGCCGGGGCGGGCGCCGCCGCGGCCCGGCAGTCCCATCCCCGCGAAGCCGGGGCGGACGGCCCGCTCGGACACCCGGCGGCCGATCAGCAGCACGGCGGCCCCCGTCCCGACGGCGGCGGCCGCGACGATCGCGGCGGTTCCCCAACGCATGGCGCTCCCCGGTGGGCGGCTGGACATGGCGCTCCCAGTCCACGCCCGGCCCCGGACCGCGGCCACCCGAACGGGTCCGTCCGGGCGGCGGCGCAGGGGTGCCCCATCAGGGACGCGTGGGGGCACCTCCCGGCCGAAGGCTGGGGGAGAACTGCGCAATTCGGATGTGGGCCGCCGTACAGAACATGGGTCGGCCCATGCCGCCACGACACCCGCATCCGAATTGCGCAGTTCCCCCCGCCCCTGAGTGGTAGCCCCGGGCACCCTAGACCGGGACGTCCGTCCCCGGCCGGGACAGCAGTTCCCAGAAGCGGTCGGCGAGCGGGCGGGCCGGGGGGCGGGCGGCGTCCGGGACGGCGGAGCCCCAGTGGGCGGGGACGAGGTACTCGTCCTGGAGGTCCGCGAGGACCTCGCCGAGCACCGGGTCCGGGACGGGCACGAGCCTGGCCACCGCCCGCAGCCGGGCCTGCCAGCGGCCGTCGACGACCTGCCGCAGCAGGAGCTCCAGCTCGTCCTGACGGCCGGTCACGTGCACCAGCGCCCGCAGGGTCAGGCCGAGTGCGTGCGCCAGTGCGAGGCTCTGCTCCTCGTCGGCGTCCCAGTGGCCGGTGTCCTCGGCCCTGGCGTACGTCTGCACACTGACCCCGATCCGGCGGGCGGCCTGCTCCCTGGTCAGCTCGCGCGACAGCCGGAAGTCGCGGAGGGTCGCCGGGCGGACGCCCATCAGCTGCACGGGCGGGCACCACAGCGCCCTCGACAGGGCGACGAACTCCTCCTCCGAGGGCCGCAGCTCACCGGCCTCCCAGGCCGCCACATGGGCGGGCAGCAGCCGGACGCCGTGTGCGGCCATGGCCTCGGCGACCTGCTCCGGGGTCAGGCCGAGCCCGGCGCGGTGCGCCCGCGCGGCCTGCGGGGAGAACGGCACCGGCGGCGGGGAGGACGGTCTGCGTCGCATGCGACAAGAACGTACGGGCGGCCGCGCGCACCGACCCACTCGCCGAACGCACGAAGCGGGGCGCGCCGCCCGGGCCCGGGGCTGGAGGATCGTACGGGGCCCGGGGCGGTCGGAACGGCGACGGTGTGTGACCAACCCCTCCACAGGCTTTGTTGACTCCCGGTCGGGACGCGTGATGGGATCTCGGGGCCATACGGAGGCATGCAGAGGAAGCCGGTGCGAGTCCGGCGCGGTCCCGCCACTGTCACCGGGGAGCACGCTCGACCTGCATGGTCACGGCGGTCCGCGACAGGGCCGCTGGAAGGCCCGAGCGCGTGTCCGACCCGGAAGCCAGGAGACTCTCGCCGCCGGTTCGTCGATCCAGGGCGCGGACCCTGAGTGAGGACACGCACGCCATGCAGGCTGCCCAGCGGTCACCGCTGCGCCCCGACCGGGGAGCCGGGCCGTGGCCCGTGTGAACCCCTCCCCCTACCTGCTGGGCGCCGTCGCCGGCTACCTCGCCGACACCGCGCTGGCCGACCCCCGCCGCGGCCACCCGGTCGCCCTTTTCGGCACCGCGGCCGGCCGCCTGGAGCGCCGGCTCTGGCGCGACCACCGGGGCACCGGAGCCGCCTTCACCGCCCTGAGCGTGGGCACCGTCGCCGCCGGCGCCGTCCTCGCCGACCGCGCCCTGCGGCGGCGCCCCCGGGCACGGTCGGCCCTCGCCGCGGCCTCCGCCTGGACGGTGCTCGGCGGTACCTCCCTCACCCGCGAGGCCCGGACGATCGGCCGCTTCCTGGAGGCCGGCGACCTGGCCGCCGCCCGGGAGCGCCTGCCGCACCTGTGCGGCCGCGACCCCAGCGCCCTGGACGGGCAGCAGATCGCCCGTGCGGTCGTCGAGTCCGTCGCCGAGAACACCGCCGACGCCGTGGTCAACGCCCTCACCTGGGGCGCGCTGGCCGGCACCCCCGGGCTGCTGGCCTTCCGGGCCGTCAACACCCTGGACGCGATGGTCGGCCACCGCTCGCCGCGCCACCTGCGCTTCGGCTGGGCCTCCGCCCGGCTCGACGACGTGGCCGGCTGGCCCGGTGCCCGGCTGACCGCGCTGCTGACGGTCGCCGCCGCGGAGCACCCGCGGGCCGCCTGGAAGGTCTGGCGGCGCGACGGGTCGTCACACCCCAGCCCCAACGCCGGACAGGCGGAATCGGCCTTCGCGGGCGGGCTCGGCGTGCGGCTCGGCGGCACCCTGCAGTACGGCGAGAGGGTGGAGCACCGGCCCGTCCTCGGCGCCGAACTCCGGCCGGTGGACGTCCCGGACATCGAGCGCGCCTGCCGGCTCTCCCGCCGCGTGGGGGTGCTGGCGCTGGCGGTGACGACGGCCGCCCACGCCCTCGGACGCACCGCACTCGGCCGTGTCCCCTCCATCACCGGTTCGCAAGGGAGTGTCACGTGACGAAGGCTCTGCTGGTGGCGGGGACGACCTCGGATGCGGGGAAGAGCGTGGTCACGGCGGGGATCTGCCGGTGGCTGGCCCGGCAGGGGGTGCGGGTGGCGCCGTTCAAGGCGCAGAACATGTCGCTGAACTCCTTCGTCACCGCGGACGGCGCCGAGATCGGCCGTGCCCAGGCGATGCAGGCCCAGGCCGCCCGGGTGGAGCCCGAGGCGGCGATGAACCCGGTGCTGCTGAAGCCGGGGGCGGACGGCCGCAGCCAGGTGGTGCTGCTCGGCAGGCCGGTGGCCGAGGTCGGGGCGCTGGACTACCGCGAGCGCAAGCCCGTCCTGCTGGAGCGGGCGCTGGAGTGCCTGGCGGACCTGCGCAGCCGGTACGAGGTGGTGGTCTGCGAGGGCGCCGGCTCCCCCGCCGAGATCAACCTGCGGGACCGGGACATCGCCAACATGGGCCTGGCCACGGCCGCGAACCTGCCGGTGGTGGTGGTCGGCGACATCGACCGCGGCGGGGTGTTCGCGGCGATGTACGGCACGCTGGCGCTGCTGTCCGCGCAGGACCAGTCGCTGGTGGCGGGCTGGTTCGTCAACAAGTTCCGCGGGGACGCCCGGCTGCTGGCGCCGGGCCTGGAGATGCTGCGGGAGCTGACGGGCCGTCCGGTGCTGGGCACGCTGCCGATGCTGCCCGGCCTGTGGCTGGACGCCGAGGACTCGCTGGACCTCTCCACCGCGGTGGAGAACCGTCCGACCGCGGCCCCGCGCGGCGCGGACGTGCTGCGGGTGGCCGTGGTGCGGCTGCCGCGGCTGTCGAACTTCACCGACGTGGACGCGCTGGCCCAGGAGCCGGGCGTGCTGGTGCGCTGGGCGACCCGGCCGGAGGAGCTGGCCGACGCCGACCTGGTGGTGCTGCCCGGTACCCGGGCGACCGTCGCCGACCTGGCCTGGCTGCGCGAGCGCGGCCTGGACACCGCCCTGCAGGCGCGGGCCGCGGCCGGGCTGCCGGTGCTCGGCGTGTGCGGCGGCTACCAGATGCTGTCGCGGGAGATCGTCGACGCGGTGGAGTCGAAGGCGGGCGCCGTCGAGGGCCTGGGGCTGCTGCCGACCCGGGTGGAGTTCGGCACGGAGAAGGTGCTGGGCCGGCCGGTCGGCGAGGCGTACGGGGAGCGGGTCGAGGGGTACGAGATCCACCACGGCGTGGTGGCCGTCGATGGCGGGGAAGCCTTCCTGGACGGCTGCCGGGTCGGCGCGGTGTGGGGGACGACCTGGCACGGCGCGCTGGAGAACGACGGCTTCCGGCGGGCGCTGCTGCGCGAGGTGGCGGCGGCGGCCGGGCGGGCGTTCGTACCGGCGCCGGACACCTCGTTCGCCGCGGCGCGCGAGGAGCGGCTGGACCGGCTGGGCGACCTGATCGAGGAGCATGCGGACACCGACGCGCTGTGGAAGCTGATCGAGGGCGGGGCACCGCAGGGGCTGCCGTTCGTGCCGCCGGGTGCGCCGTGAGCAAGGGAGAGCAGATGAGTGACGCCCGTTATCCGTTCACCGCGATCGTCGGCATGGCCGACCTGCGGCTCGGGCTGCTGTTGAACGCGGTCTCGCCGGCCGTCGGCGGTGTGCTGGTGCGCGGCGAGAAGGGCACCGCCAAGTCGACGATGGTGCGCGCCCTGGCGGGGCTGCTGCCGTCGATCGACGCGGTCGCCGACTGCCGGTTCGCCTGCGACCCGGCGGCGCCGGACCCGCAGTGCCCGGACGGCGCGCACGGCGGCGCCGATTCGCTGGAGCGGCCCGCCCACCTGGTGGAGCTGCCGGTCGGCGTCTCCGAGGACCGCATCGTCGGCTCGCTCGATCTGGAGCGGGCGCTCGCCGAGGGCGTCAAGGCGTACGAGCCGGGCCTGCTGGCCAAGGCGCACCGCGGCGTGCTCTACATCGACGAGGTCAACCTGCTGCAGGACCACCTGGTCGACCTGCTGCTGGACGCGGCGGCGATGGGCCGCTCGTACGTGGAGCGGGAGGGCGTGTCGGTGCGGCACGCGGCCCGCTTCCTGCTGGTGGGCACCATGAACCCGGAGGAGGGCGAGCTGCGGCCGCAGCTGCTCGACCGGTTCGGCCTGACGGTGGAGATCGCGGCGACCCGGGACCCGCAGGAGCGGGCCGAGGTGGTGCGCCGGCGGCTCGCGTACGACGCCGACCCGGCCGGCTTCGCCGAGCGGTTCGCCGGGGAGGAGCGGGCGCTCGCCGAGCGGATCACCGCCGCCCGGGAGCTGCTGCCGAAGGTGGAGCTGACCGACGCGGCGCTGCGTCAGATCACCGCGGTCTGCGCCGCCTTCGAGGTCGACGGCCTGCGCGCGGACATCGTGATGGCCCGCACGGCGGTCGCACTGGCGGCCTGGGCGGGCCGCACCGAGGTGCTGGAGGAGGACGTGCGCAAGGCCGCGCAGCTGGCACTGCCGCACCGCCGGCGCCGCAACCCCTTCGACGCGCCCGGCCTGGACGAGGAGCAGCTGGACCGCACGCTGGAGGAGCACGCGGGCTCCGAGGAGGACGGCCCGGACGACAGTGACCCGAACGGCGGCGGGCCGCAGGACGACGGCCCGGACGGCGGCGGCCCGGACGGCCCCGGCGGCGCCCCCGCGCCCGCGGACGCGCCTGACGGCTCGGCGGCCTCCGACCCCGCGCAGGCTCCGGAGCAGGCCCCGCCGCAGCCCCGCCAGGCGCCCGGCACCGGCCGGGAGGCCGCCCCGGTGGCGAGCGCCGACCCGTACCGCACGCGGCTGTTCAAGGTGCCCGGCACCGGCCGGGGTGCGCTGGGGCGGCGTTCGGTCGCGGAGACCGACGGCGGGCACACCGTGCGGGCGCGCCGCCCGCAGGGCCGCCTGGCCCGGCTGCACCTGACCGCGACGCTGCAGGCCGCCGCCCCGCACCAGGCCGCCCGCGGCCGGTCCGGGCGGGCCCTGGTGCTGGCCAAGGACGACCTGCGGGAGCAGGTGCGCCGCGGCCGGGAGTCCAACCTGGTGCTGTTCGTGGTGGACGCCTCCGGCTCGATGGCCGCCCGGCAGCGGATGGGCGCGGTCAAGGGCGCGGTGATGTCGCTGCTGATGGACGCCTACCAGCGGCGTGACAAGATCGGCATGATCACCTTCCGCGGCGCCGGCGCCGAACTGGCGCTGCCGCCGACCTCCTCGGTGGAGGTCGGGGCGGCCCGGCTGGAGCAGCTGCCGACCGGCGGGCGGACCCCGCTGGCCGCCGGGCTGCTGCGCGCCCACGAGGTGCTGCGGATCGAGCGGATGCGCGACCCGGACCGCCGCCCGCTGCTGGTCCTCGTCACCGACGGCCGGGCCACCGGCGGCCGGGACGCCCTGGCGCAGGCCGAGCGGGCCGCGGGCCTGCTGGCCGGGCAGGGCGTGGCGAGCGTGGTGCTGGACTGCGAGTCCGGCCATGTCCGGCTCGGTCTGGCCCGCACCCTGGCGGCCCGCCTCGGCGGCCCCGCCGTCACCCTGGACGAGCTGCGCGCCGAGGGCGTGGCGGCGCTCGTCCGCGACCACCGTTCCGTCTCCACCCAGCGAAAGGCGGCCTGAGCCGTGCCCAAGGGAGTGCCCGAGAGTGTCCCCGACGACGGTCTGACGACCCGTCAGCGCCGCACCCTGCCGATCACCGCGGTGCACACCGGCCCCGGCAAGGGCAAGTCGACCGCCGCCTTCGGCATGGCGCTGCGCGCCTGGAACCAGGGCTGGCCGATCGGGGTGTTCCAGTTCGTCAAGTCCGCCAAGTGGAAGGTCGGCGAGGAGAACGCGCTGCGCGTCCTCGGCGCCTCCGGCGAGGGCGGCACGGTGGCCTGGCACAAGATGGGCGAGGGCTGGTCCTGGGTTCAGCGCGGCATGGAGTCCAGCGAGGAGGCCGCCAAGGAGGGCTGGGAGCAGGTCAAGCGCGACCTCGCCGCCGAGACCTACCGCTTCTACGTGCTCGACGAGTTCACCTACCCGATGCACTGGGGATGGGTGGACGTCGACGAGGTGGTGTCGGTGCTCAAGGACCGCCCGGGCAGCCAGCACGTGGTGATCACCGGCCGGTACGCCAAGGAGCCGCTGACCGAATTCGCCGACCTGGTCACCGAGATGACCAAGGTCAAGCACCCCATGGACGCCGGCCGCAAGGGCCAGCGCGGTATCGAGTGGTAGCCCGTTGAACATCCCCCGTCTCGTCGTCGCCGCGCCCTCTTCGGGCGCGGGCAAGACCACCGTCGCCACCGGCCTGATCGCCGCGCTCGCCGCACGCGGCCTCGCGGTCTCCCCGCACAAGGTCGGCCCGGACTACATCGACCCGGGCTACCACGCGCTGGCCGCCGGCCGCCCGGGCCGCAACCTGGACGCGTACATGTGCGGCGAGGAGCGGATCGCCCCGCTCTTCCTGCACGGCGCCGCCGGGGCCGACGTGGCGGTGGTCGAGGGCGTGATGGGGCTGTTCGACGGGGCGGCCGGACGCGGCGAGCTCGCCTCCACCGCGCAGGTCGCCAAACTGCTCAAGGCACCGGTGGTGCTGGTGGTGGACGCCTCCTCGCAGTCCCGCTCGGTGGCGGCGCTGGTGCACGGCTTCGCCTCCTGGGACCCGCAGGTGCGCCTCGCCGGGGTGATCCTCAACCGGGTCGCCTCCGACCGGCACGAGCAACTGCTGCGCGAGGCGCTGGAGGAGGGCTCCGGGGTGCCGGTGCTCGGCTGCGTACGGCGCGCCGCCTCGGTGGCCACCCCCTCCCGCCACCTCGGCCTGATCCCGGCGGTGGAACGCTCCGCGGACGCCCTGCGGGCCGTCCGCGACATGGGCGAACTCGTCGCCGCCTCGGTAGACCTGGACGCGCTGCTGGCGCTGGCCCGCAGCGCCCCGCCGCTGGACGCCGAACCGTGGTCCGCCGCCGCGGGGGTCTCCCCCGTCGCCGGCCGGCCGCGGATCGCCGTCGCGGGCGGCGCCGCGTTCTCCTTCTCGTACGCGGAGAACGCCGAACTGCTCACCGCGGCGGGCGCGGAGGTCGTGCCGTTCGACCCGCTGCGGGACGAGGAACTCCCCGCCGGCACACGGGGACTGGTGGTCGGCGGCGGCTTCCCCGAGATGTACGTGGGCGAGCTGAGCGCCAACGCGTCGCTGCGGACGGCGATCGCCGGGCTGGCCGCGGGCGGTGCGCCGATCGCCGCCGAGTGCGCCGGACTGCTCTACCTGGGGCGGGAGTTGGACGGCAAGGAGATGTGCGGGGTACTGCCGCACACCGCCCGGATGACCGAGCGGCTCACCCTCGGCTACCGGGAGGCGGTGGCCCTGGCGGACAGCCCGCTCGCCGCGGCCGGCACCCGGGTGCGCGGCCACGAGTTCCACCGGACGGTCTGCGAGCCGGGCGCGGGCGAGCAGCCCGCCTGGGGCTGGCGCGCACCTTCCGGGCCCGCCGTCGAGGGCTTCGTGCAGGGCTCGGTGCACGGCTCGTACCTGCACCTGCACTGGGCCGGGGCGCCGCAGCTGGCGGAGCGCCTCGTCCGCGCGGCGCTCTGACGCCCGGGACACGCCGCAGTCAGACGGAGGCGAGCCGGAAGACGGGGTAGCCGGGCGCGATCCGCAGCAGGTCGGCGTCGGAGGCGTCCGCGTCGACGCCGTCGAAGAAGACCCCGACCTCGAACTTCCAGCGCTTGAGGTAGGCGCGGAGCACGGCCGGCTTCTCGGCGTCGGGGAGTTCGACCGCGCTGAAGGCCTCGGCGCGGCGGCCGAGCCGGAGTTCACCGGTGCCCGCGGCGCGCAGGTTGCGCACCCACTGGGTGTGGCCGCGCGGCGCGACCAGGTAGCGCTGCCCGCCGTGGGTGAGCAGGTTGACGGGGGTGGTGCGCCACTCGCCGCTCTTGCGGCCGCGCACCGCCAGCACCCGGGAACCCCAGAGGCTGAGGCCCGCCCGGGTCAGAGCGGCGACGGTGCGGTTGGACAGGGCGAGCAGGGCGGCACCGAGGCGGCCGGTGGGCATCACGTAGCGGCTGGCGTCGGACACGGGGACCCCCTGGAGTGCGAGCGGCGGACGCTTCGGAGAGCAGTGCTCTCGCTTCTGCCTACGACTGTGCCACCGCCCTCGCGCGCGGTCAAGAGCAGTGCTCTCGTTCCGGTGCAGCGCTCGGAAATGTGGGAGGCTGTCCCCATGACCGCCATCAGGACCGCCCGCGAACGCGCCCGCGAGGAGCTCACCCGCGAGATCAAGCAGGAGGCCCGCCGACAGCTCGCCTCCGAGGGCGCCCAGCGGCTCTCACTGCGTGCCGTCGCCCGCGAGCTCGGCATGGCCTCCTCCGCCATCTACCGGTACTTCCCGAGCCGCGACGAACTGCTCACCGTGCTGATCGTCGATGCCTACACCGATCTCGCCGACGCCGCCGACGCGGCCCTCGCCGGTGCCCCCGCCGCCCCGCGGCCCCGCTGGCGGGCCCTGTGCACCGCCGTACGGGCCTGGGCGCTCGCCAACCCGCACGAGTACGCGCTGGTCTTCGGCACACCGGTGCCCGGCTACCACGCCCCGCAGGAGACCGTCCGGCACGCCGCCCGGCTACCGCTCGCCCTGATCTCGGTGGCCGCCGAGGGCGCGCCTGCGGCGGCGCCGCCCGTGCCGGGAGGACCGCTCGGCGAGCAGCTGGCCCGCCTCCGCGCCGAACACGCGCCGACGCTCCCCGAGCCGGTGCTGGCCCGGGCCGCGATCGCCTGGACACAGCTCTTCGGCATGATCGGCTTCGAGCTGTTCGGACACCTCGTCGGCTCCTTCGACCCGGCCGACGCCTTCTTCGCCCACGCCGTCGAGGAGATGGCCGACTTCGTCGGTCTCCCGGACAGGCATTAGAGGCGCAGGAGCGGTACACCAGTAGGGGCGCGGGGAACTGCGCGATTCGGATGCGGTCCGTCGTACAGGTCATGGTTGGCCCATGCTGTCGTGACGCCCACTCCCGAATTGCGCAGTTCTCCCCCAGCCTTCGGCCGGGAGGTGCCCCCACGCGCCCCTATGGGTTCACCTAGACGACTGATTCCAAGGGATAGCTGCGCGGACAGCGCGAGGGTGTCCAACCTCAGTTTGTGACGACCGAGACAGACACCCTCGCGACTGCA
>NZ_JBFAXX010000079.1:0-31005 GCF_040680995.1 Kitasatospora sp. NPDC051914 | reverse complement strand
CGCTGACCCGGCGGCGGCTGTGCTTACCGGGCGGGGGGTTTGACGACCCGGAGGCGCGAGTGCAGACCCGGAGGCGCGAGTGCAGGAGGGGCGGGGCCGTCGGCCCCGCCCCTCCTGCACTCGCGCCCTTGTCGGGCCGGGCGCCGCTCAGTACTCCTGGCCGGCCTGCTCCGCCAGGATGGCCCGCAGGCGGGTGGTGCGCGGTGCGGCGGGCCGCTCGGCGACCGCCTGGGCGAGCGCGGGGCCGGCCGCGTGCACCACGGACAGGTGCTGCTCGGCCCGGCCGAAGGCGGTGTACACCCACTGGCGGGTGAGGCCCGCCACGGCGTCCCCGGGCACCACGGCGACCACGCCGGGCCAGCGCCGGCCGACGGCCTGGTGCGCGGTCAGCGCCCAGCCGTGCCGCAGCCGGGCGGTCTGCGCGGGGGAGAGGGTGAGCCGGGTGCCGTCCGAGAGCTCGACGTGCAGACCGGTGGAGTCGCCGTCGACCACCCGGCCGGGCAGCGTGGTGCCCGGGACGGGCGACCAGGCGACACGGTCGCCCGGGTCGAAGCCGCCGAAGGCGCCGGGGCCCGGGTTCAGCCGGGCCTTGGCCGCCGCGTTCAGGGCCCGGGTGCCGGCGCCGCCGCCGTGGCCGGGGGTGAGCAGCACGACCTGCTCGGCGGGGATGCCGAGCGCCCGCGGGATGGAGTCGCCGAGCAGCTGGACGGCCCGGTGGACGGCCTCGCCGGCGTCCTGCACGGCCAGCACGACCACCTCCTTCTCCGGGGCGTCGACCGGCTGCAGCTCGCCGACGGAGATGCCGGAGACCAGCTCGCCGATCGGCCCCGGGTCGGGGGTGCGGGAGGCGACCGCCGGGCAGGCCTTGGCGGCCAGCAGGTCGGCGAGGAACCGCCCGGGCCCGGCGGACCACAGCTGGGCCGGGTCGCCGCTGAGCACCAGGCGGGTGCCGTCGGCGAGCGCCTCCAGCAGGGTGGCGGCGAACTCGGCGTCGAGCAGCTGGGCGTCCGGGACGACCAGCAGGTCGAGGGCGAGCGTGCCGTCCTCGGTGCGGCCGGGGCCCGCCGTGCCGAGCAGGTCGGCCAGGGTGGCGACCCGGTCGGCGGCGGGGGAGCCGGCGAGCAGGGCGGCGAGCACGCCGCGGCCGTGGTCCGTCCAGGTGCCGGCCCAGGCCCGCAGGCCGAGGCCGTCGGCGGCGCGCAGCAGGGCGGCGAGCTCGGCGCGGGAGGCCTCGCCGCCGGTGTGCGCGACCAGGGCGTTGTCGGCGGCGGCGCGGATCAGCGCGGTGGCGGAGGAGGAGGGTGCGGCCTCGGCGGCGGCCTCCCAGGCGGCGGGGCCGGGGGCCGGCCGGTGCTCGCCGGGTCCGGCTTCGGCCTCGGTGTCTTCGTCCGCCCCGGCCGCCGGGCCGGTGTCCTCGGCGTCGGTGCCGGGGACGAGGGTGGACTGCAGCCGGACCAGGCCCTCGCCGAGGCTCTCCTCGGCCAGCGCCAGGCGCTCCAGGGCCAGCATGGTGCGGGTGGGAGGCTCCTCCTCGCTGCTGCCGTGGTGACCGGGCAGCTCCTCCTGGAAGGCCATCACCCGGCCGACCACCACGACCTCCTGCAGGGCGGCGGCCGGGTCGGGCAGGCCGAGCCGCTCGAGGCCGGTGACGATCTCGCCGATCTCCTGGGCGGAGTGCCCCCGCAGGGCGGCCTGCTCCAGCAGCCAGGGCACCAGGGCGGCGGCCCGGCGCGGGTCGCCGGGGCCGGCCTCGGCGCCCAGCAGCCCGCGGGCGAAGCCGTCCGCCTGCTCGGGGCGGACACCGGGCAGGGCGAGGACGGCCCACGGGTCCTTGCGCAGCTCCCCGGCCGCGCCCTCGCCGAGCGCTGCCACCGCGGGTGCGGCGAGGTCGGCGGGGGCGCCGCCGGCCGTCAGTACCTCGGCGGCGGCCGCGAGTGCGGCGGCGTGCTGGTCGTCCGTGCGCGGCCCGGCCGGGGCGGCGGCCTCGGCGGCCGGCCCCGACGACGCCCCTGCCGCGCGGATCGCCTCGGCGAGCGCGGCGACCGCCTCGGCCTGCCGGTCCGGGGCGGGGTGCTCCGCTTGCGTCATCGATGTCTCCTCACGGCCGGCGGTCACAGCTCTGTCCAGCCCTGGTCCGGGTAGCGGTGCACCGGCGCCGAGACGTCGTCCAGCGCACCGCGGATCTCACCCGGAAGCGTAAGGGCCTCCGCCGACAGCGCCGCCTGCAGCTGGGCGGCGGTGCGGGCGCCGACCAGGACGCCGGCCACGCCGGGCCGGTCGCGGACCCAGGCGAGGGCGACCTTCAGCGGGCTGCTGGCGAGCCCGTCGGCGGCGGTGGCGAGGGCGTCCACGATCCGCCGGGAGCGCTCGCCGAGGTAGGGCTGGACGACGGCGGCGTGGTACGGGGAGGCGCCGCGGGACTCCGGCGGGACGCCGTGCCGGTACTTGCCGGTGAGCACGCCGCGGCCGAGCGGGGAGGAGGCGAGCAGGCCCACCCCGGCGTCCAGGGCGGCGGGCAGCACCTCGCGCTCCAGGCCGCGCTGGAGCAGCGAGTACTCGAGCTGGGCGGCGGCGGGGGGCACCCGGCCGGGGTGGCCGTGCTGCCAGGCGGCGGCCTTGGCGAGCTGCCAGCCGCTGAAGTCGCAGACGCCGGTGTACCGGGCGCGGCCGGAGGCGACGGCGATGTCGAGGGCGTGCAGGGTCTCGTCGAGCGGGGTGGCCGGGTCGTGGCCGTCGACCTGCCAGAGGTCGACGTGGTCGGTGCCGAGGCGGTGCAGCGAGGCGTCGAGTGCAGCGAGCAGGTGGCCGCGGGAGGCGTCGCGGCGGCGGCCGGGGCCGGGGAGGGCGCCGGCCTTGGTGGCGATGACCAGGTCGGAGCGGGGGACGAGGCCACCGGTGAGCCGGGCGAGCAGGTACTCGGCGCCGCCGTCGGCGTACTCGTCGGAGGTGTCGACGAGGGTGCCGCCGGCGTCGACGAAGGCCTTGAGCTGCTCGGCGGCCTCCTGCTCGTCGGTGTCGCGGCCCCAGGTCATGGTGCCGAGACCGAGCCGGCTGACTCTCAGGCCCGTTCTGCCGAGGTGGCGCTGTTCCATCGGGAGGGCCCTCCGTCGTGGCTGGAAACCGCAGGTGGGGACAGAGCCCCCACGGGGGCAGAGCGTAGCGGCCGTGGCACGCGGCGTGATGGAGGACCCGCGCGTCAGGGTGACGCAGACCACAGCTACCCGCCGGTAGCCTGGCTGTCGGCGGCGCGGCTACGCTCGCCGTACCGATCGAACGGAAGGTGTGGGCCGGCTATGCGACTGGGCATCAACCTCGGCTACTGGGGACTCGGCATGGACGCCGACAACATCGCGGTGGCCCAGGAGGCCGACCGCCTCGGCTACTCGGTCTGCTGGGCGGCGGAGGCGTACGGCTCCGACGCGGCGACCGTCCTCAGCTTCGTCGCCGCGAGGACCGAGCGGATCGACGTCGGCTCGGCGATCTTCCAGATCCCCGCCCGCACCCCCACCATGACCGCGATGACCGCCGCCACCCTGGACACCCTCTCCGGCGGCCGCTTCCGGCTCGGCCTCGGCGTCTCCGGCCCGCAGGTCTCCGAGGGCTGGTACGGCGTCAAGTTCGACAAGCCGCTGGCCCGCACCCGCGAGTACGTGGAGATCATCCGCAAGGCGATGGCCCGCGAGCGGGTCGTCCACGAGGGAGCCAACTGGACGCTGCCGCTGCCCGGCGGCCCCGGCAAGCCGATCAAGCTGACCGTGCACCCCGTCCGCGAGCACATCCCGCTGTACATCGCCGCGATCGGCCCGAAGAACCTGGAGCAGACCGGCGAGATCGCCGACGGCTGGCTCGGCATCTTCTTCGCCCCCGAGCACGCCGCGCTCTCCATCGACCCGCTGAAGGCCGGCCGCGCCAAGACCGGGCAGACCCTGGACGGCTTCGACCTCTGCCCGACCGTCGCCATCTCGGTCGGCGAGGACGTCAAGGCCGCCGCCGACGGCCAGCGCTCCTACGCCGCGCTCTACATCGGCGGCATGGGCAGCAAGGAGAAGAACTTCTACAACCAGCTCGCCCGCCGCATGGGCTACGAGCAGGCCGCCGACGAGATCCAGGAGAAGTACCTGGCCAAGGACTACGCCGGCGCGGCCGCCGCCGTCCCGCACGACCTGATCGACGCCACCGCGCTGCTCGGCACCACCGAGCGGATCGCCGACCGGATGCAGGCCTACGCCGACGCCGGCGTCACCACCCTCACCCTCGCCCCGGCCGGCTTCACCCTGGAGGAGCGGATCACCGCCCTGCGCACCGGTGTGGAGGCGCTGGAGCGCGCGGGCCTGGCCTGATCCCCGCGGCGGGGCGGGCCGAACGCCCGCCCCGCCCGCCCGTCAGAGCCAGCCGGCCCGTTTGAACAGGCGGTGCAGCACCAGGCAGACCACCGCCATCAGTCCCAGCGCCGCCGGGTAGCCCCAGGACTGGCGCAGCTCCGGCATGTGCTCGAAGTTCATGCCGTAGACGCCGGCGATCATCGTCGGCGCGGCCACCAGCGCCGCCCAGGCCGAGATCTTCCGCATGTCGTTGTTCTGCTGCACGCTCACCTGGGCCAGATTGGCGCTCAGGATGTCCGACAGCAACCGGTCCAGCGCCTCGACCTGCTCGTTCGCCTTGGTCAGGTGGTCGAGCACGTCCCGCAGGTACGGCTGCAGGGCGTCGGGGACGAACGGCACGCCGCCGCGCACCAGCCGGCCGGCCGGGTCCAGCAGCGGCGCGCTCGCCCGCCGGAAGGCGACCACCTGCCGCTTGAAGGCGTAGATCCGCTCGGCGACGCCGCGCGTCCGCCCCGGGGCGAACACGTCCGCCTCCAGCTCGTCCAGGTCGGACAGCAGCATCGCGGAGAGGTCCAGGTAGCTGTCCACCACCAGGTCGCAGACCGCGTACAGCACCGCCGCCGGCCCCAGCCGCAGCAGGCCCGGCCGGTCCTCCAGCTCCTTGCGCATGCCGCCCAGCGGGGTCGCCTTCCCGTGCCGCACGGTGATCGCGAAGCAGTCGCCGACGAACACCAGCACCTCGCCGGTCTCCACCGAGCGGTCCGACTCGCGGTAGCCCAGCGTCTTGACGACGGTGAACAGCGCGTCCGGGTAGACCTCCATCTTGGGGCGCTGGTGCGCGGCCGTCAGGGCGTCCTCCACCGCCAGCGGGTGCAGCGAGAACTCCGAGGAGACCAGGTCCAGCTCCTCCGGAGTCGGCTCGTACAGCCCGATCCACAGGAAGCCGTCGCCGGCGGTCCGCACGGCGTCCAGCGCGTCCGAGAAGTCCGCGGGCCCCTCCACCCGGCGGCCGTCCCGATAGGTGGCGCAATCGACGATCATGCCGCCATTGTTCCGCGCCCGTGCCCGAACGGTCATCACATCCCTTGAACGCACACCCGATGGGCACCCGTGCCCCACCCGGCACGCAGGCCGTACGCTAGGCCGCATGCCCACGCTGCTGCTCGTCCGCCACGGCCGTTCGACCGCCAACACCGCCGGCGTCCTGGCCGGCTGGACGCCCGGCGTGGACCTCGACGACACCGGCCGCGAGCAGGCCGCGGGCCTCGTCGGCCGACTCTCCGGGCTGCCGCTGGCACACGCCGTCAGCAGCCCGCTGGAGCGCTGCCGGCAGACCCTCGCCCCGTTGCTCGCCGCCCGCCCCGAACTCGGCGACCCGGCCGTCGACGAGCGGCTCGGCGAGTGCAAGTACGGCGACTGGACCGGCCGTCCGCTGCGCGAACTCGCCGAGGAACCGCTCTGGCGCACCGTCCAGGACCAGCCCTCCGCCGCCGCCTTCCCCGGCGGCGAGTCGCTGCGCGACCTCAGCCACCGCACCGTCGAGGCCGTCCGCGAGTGGGACGCCAAGGTCGCCGCCGAGCACGGCGAGGACGCCCTCTGGATCGCCTGCAGCCACGGCGACGTGATCAAGGCCGTGGTCGCCGACGCCCTCGGCCTGCACCTCGACCACTTCCAGCGGATCTCGGTCGAGCCGTGCTCGGTCACCGCGATCCGCTACACCGCCCACCGCCCCTTCCTGCTGCGCCTCGGCGACACCGGCGGCCTCGCCGCGCTCGCCCCGAAGGCGGAGCGTTCCGAGGTGCCCGCCGGCGACGCCGTGGTCGGCGGCACCGGCTGACACACCGGTCGCCGCGTCCCCGCGGCGCACGTCGTAGGGTGGCCGATGAGCCCCCGTCCGATCCCGATCCGGAGCGAGAGAGTGCCCCGTCAGGTCTTCTTCTACGACCAGCCAGAGCGGTTCGTGGCCGGCACCGTCGGCCAGCCCGGATCCCGGGCGTTCTACCTGCAGGCCAGCGCCCGGGGCCGGATCACCAGCGTGCTGCTCGAGAAGGCCCAGGTGGCCGCGCTCGCCGAGCGCGTCGAGGAAGTCCTCGACGAGGCGTTGCGGCGCAGCGGCGGCTCGGCGTCGATCCCCGCCGTCGCCCCCGCCGAACTGCTCGACAGCGCCCCGCTGGACCTGCCGCTCGACCAGGAGTTCCGGGTCGGCACCATGGCGCTCGCCTGGGACAGCGTCGACGAGCGCCTCGTCGTCGAGGCCCAGGCCCTGGTCGAGGACGCCGAGGAGGACGACACCGACCTCTACGAGGACGACGAGAACGGCCCCGACATGCTGCGGGTACGGCTCACCGGCGCCATGGCCCGGGTCTTCGCCAAGCGCGCCCTCGAACTGGTCGCCGCCGGCCGCCGGCCCTGCCCCTTCTGCAACCTGCCGCTGGACCCGGAGGGCCACCTGTGCCCGCGCGCGAACGGCTACCGGCGCTGAGCGCGGACGGGCTCCCGGGCACCGACCCGGTCACCAGCGCCGCCCTCGCCGCAGACGCCCCGACCGCCCTCGCCCTGCTGCGCGGCGGCGAACTCGCCGTGCACGGCCGGCTCACCGACGCCTCCAACGCGGTCCTCTACTGCACCGTGACGCTGGACGGGACCACCGCCCCCTGCGTCTACAAGCCCGTCGCAGGCGAACGCCCGCTCTGGGACTTCCCCGACGGCACCCTGGCCGGCCGGGAGACCGCCGCCTACGAGGTCGCCGCCGCCACCGGCTGGGCGCTCGTCCCACCCACCGTGCTGCGGGACGGCCCGGCCGGGCCCGGCATGGTCCAACTCTGGGTCGAACCCGACCCCGCGGCCCCCGAACTCCTCGACCTGCAGGACCCGGACCGCCCCGAGGACGGCTGGCTGCCCATCGTCCGCGCCGAGATCGAGGGCGGCCGCACCGCCCTGCTCGTCCACCGCGACGACGAGCGGCTGCGCCGGCTCGCCGTCCTCGACGCCGTGCTCAACAACGCCGACCGCAAGGGCGGCCACTGGATACCCGCGGCCGACGGCCGGATCTACGGCATCGACCACGGGGTGACCTTCAACGTCCAGGACAAGCTGCGCACCCTGCTCTGGGGCTGGGCCGAACAGCCGCTCACAGCGGAGGCCGTGGAGGTGCTCGGCCGGCTCGCCGCCGACCTGACCGGCGCGCTGGGGGAGCGGCTGCGGCCGCACCTCACCGCCGCCGAACTGGACGCCGCCGCCCGGCGGGTCGACGCCCTGCTGAAGACCGGACGCCACCCGCTGCCCTCGCCGCACTGGCCGTCCATCCCCTGGCCGCCGGTCTGACACCGGCCGGGGGCCTTCGGATGCAGGGGCCGCGGGGGCGACGGAGGCCGCAGGTGCGGAAGGGTTCGTTCCGCCCAGGGAAGGAATCCGGCCGATCCCGAGTACTGGTTAGCCTTTCAAATGATCGCCCGGTTAGAGTCAGAACCATGCATGCCTGGCCCGCCTCCGAGGTTCCCGCCCTGCCTGGTCAGGGGCTCCCCCTTCGTGTCTTCGACACCGCCACGAGCAGTGTCCGCGAGGTCGTGCCCCAGGGCCCGACCGCCCGCCTCTACGTCTGCGGCATCACCCCGTACGACGCCACCCACCTGGGCCACGCCGCCACCTACAACACCTTCGACCTGGTGCAGCGGGTCTGGAAGGACGCCGGTCACGACGTCCTCTACGTACAGAACGTCACCGACGTCGACGACCCGCTCCTGGAGCGCGCCGTCGCCACCGGACAGGACTGGACGGAGCTCGCCGCCCGCGAGACCGCCCTCTTCCGCGAGGACATGACCGCCCTGCGGATGCTCCCCCCGGCCCACTACATCGGCGCCGTCGAATCCATCCCGTGGATCGTCCCGCTGGTCAAGCAGCTGCTGGCCACCGGCGCCGCCTACGAGCTGGACGGCGACATCTACTTCTCCGTGGACGCGGACCCGCGCTTCGGCGAGGTCTCCCGGATGGACCGCGAAGCCATGCTGCCGGTCTTCGCCGAGCGCGGCGGCGACCCGCAGCGCCCCGGCAAGAAGCACCCGCTCGACGCCCTGCTCTGGCTCTCCGCCCGCCCCGGCGAACCCGCCTGGGACACCGAACTCGGCCACGGCCGGCCCGGCTGGCACATCGAGTGCGTCGCCATCGCCCTCAAGTTCCTCGGCATGTCGTTCGACATCCAGGGCGGCGGCAGCGACCTCTCCTTCCCGCACCACGAGATGGGCGCCGCCCACGCCCAGGTCGTCACCGGCGAGCACCCCTACGCCCAGGCGTACGTGCACGCCGGGATGGTCGCGCTGAACGGGCACAAGATGTCCAAGTCCCGCGGGAACCTGGTGTTCGTCTCCGCACTGCGCCGCGAGGGCGTCGACCCGGCCGCGATCCGGCTCGCCCTGCTCGCCCACCACTACCGTGCCGACTGGGAGTGGACGGAGCGCGACCTCGCCCAGGCCGAGGAACGGCTCGCCGTATGGCGCGCGGCCGTCTCCCGGCCGGACGGGCCGGCGGCGGAGGGGATGCTCGCCGAGGTGCGGGCCGCCCTGGCGGACGACCTCGACGCACCCGCCGCACTGGCGGCCGTGGACCGCTGGGCCGCCGCACAGGCCGCCGACGGCGGCGAGGACACCGGCGCCCCGGGCCTGGTCTCCCGCACCGTCGACGCCCTCCTCGGCGTGGCGCTGTAATTCGGGCAGGACGGAACAGGGGCGCGGGGACTGCGCGCCATCGGAAGACAATCAACGGATTTCTTCCGATGGCGCGCAGTCACCGCGCCCCTCAGTGGTTGACCTGACTCGTGGGCTCGACCGCCCCTGGGGTCAGCCCTCTTCGTCCTCGCCCTTGTCGTCGTCCTCGTCCTCGTCGTCCTTGTCGGGCTTGGACTCGGGGGGTTCGGGGCGTTCGGCCGTGGCGTGGCCGGAGACGGGCTTCTCGCCGGTGGGGCCGAGGTTCTCGCGACGGCGGAGGTAGCGCTCGAACTCCCGGGCGATGGCGTCGCCGGACGCCTCCGGCAGCTCCGCGGTGTCCTGGGCCTCCTCCAGCTGCTGGACGTACTCGGAGACCTCGCTGTCCTCGGAGGCCAGCTGGTCCACGCCGAGCTGCCAGGCGCGGGCGTCCTCGCCCAGCTCGCCGGGCGGGATCCGCAGGTCGAGCAGGTCCTCCAGCTTGTTGATCAGGGCCAGGGTGGCCTTGGGGTTCGGCGGCTGGGCCACGTAGTGCGGGACGGCGGCCCAGAGCGTGACGGCCGGCACCCCGGCGTGCGCGCAGGCCTCCTGGAGGACGCCGACGATGCCGGTCGGGCCCTCGTACTTGCTCTCCTCGAGGTCGAGCCTGCGGGCCAGTGCGGCGTCCGAGGTGACGCCGCTGACCGGCACCGGGCGGCTGTGCGGGGTGTCCCCGAGGAGTGCGCCGAGGATGACCACGAGTTCGACGCCCAGCTCGTGGGCGAAGCCGAGCAGCTCGTTGCAGTAGGAGCGCCACCGCATGCTCGGTTCGATGCCGCGGACGAGCACGAGGTCGCGCGTGCGGGGTTCGTTGACCCGGACCACCGACAGGCGGGTGGTCGGCCAGGTGATCCGCCGTACGCCGCCGTCCAGCCAGATGGTCGGGCGGTTGACCTGGAAGTCGTAGTAGTCCTCGGCGTCGAGCGCGGCGAACACCTTGCCGCCCCAGGTGTCGTCCAGGTGGCCGACGGCGGCCGAGGCGGCGTCGCCGGCGTCGTTCCAGCCCTCGAAGGCGCAGATCATCACCGGGTCGATCAACTCGGGAACGTCTTCCAGCTCGATCACCCAGCGTCTCCCTCCGTCGGCCGGTGCCGCCCCCCTCCCGGTCGGTGGACCGGTGGCCGGCTGCCGGCCTGTCGAACGTCGCGTGGAACGCCCCGCTCCACGGTCCCTACCTGCCCAGCCTACGGGCTTTGATGCCTGTACAGGCCCGAGTGGGAAGCCTATCCGAGCGCGGCGGCCGACACGCTCGGTAGGTGGCCGGAGGACCGTCCGGCGGCCTTCGGGCGGCAGGACTCCCGGAGCGGCGGCGTGATCGCGTGGACCCACTCGCCGGCGCCGCCCCGGCGCGCCCCGTGGTCGTCTAGGCGGGCCGGACGTCGGCGAAGCGGAAGCCCTGCTCGGCGGACTGATGCTCGATCAGATCGTCCGGAGCGTCGCTGAGCGCGTCGAGGCGAGCGGGAGTGGCAAGCTCTGCAAATTCACGCAAGCGGTTTGCGTTTTTTGCCTTACACTCGCAGCCATGACACGACGACTTGCCGAAGTGGCCAAGAAGGTCGGGGTGAGCGAGGCCACCGTCAGCCGGGTGCTGAACGAGAAGCCGGGCGTCTCCGAGGCGACGCGGGCGGCAGTGCTGACCGCGCTCGACGTGCTCGGGTACGAGCGGCCCACCCAGCTGCGCGGCGAGCGTGCCCGGCTGGTCGGCCTGGTGCTGCCCGAGCTGCAGAACCCGATCTTCCCGGCCTTCGCCGAGGTGGTCAGCGGTGCACTGGCCGGCCAGGGCTTCACCCCGGTGCTCTGCACCCAGACCGCGGGCGGCGTCTCCGAGGCGGACTACGTGGACCTGCTGCTGGAGCAGCACGTCTCCGGCATCGTCTTCTTCGGCGGCCTGTACGCCCAGGGCGACGCCCCGCACGAGCACTACGACCGGCTGGCCGAGCGCAGCCTGCCGACGGTGCTGCTCAACGCCGCCATCGAGGACCTGGACTTCCCGCGGGTCTCCTGCGACGACGCGGTCGCCGTGGAGCAGGCGGTCGGCCACCTGCACCAACTGGGCCACCGGAAGATCGGCCTGGTGCTGGGCCCGGCCGACCACGTGCCGTCCCAGCGCAAGCTCGCGGCCGCCCGTGCGGCGCTGGCCAAGTCCGGTGTCGAGCTGCCGGACGTGCACGTGGAGCGGGCCCTGTTCAGCCTGGAGGGCGGGCAGGCGGCGACCACCCGGCTGCTGCGCCAGGGCGTCACCGGCGTGGTCTGCGCGAGCGACCCGCTGGCGCTCGGGGCCGTCCGCGCGGTGCGCCGGGCCGGCCTCTCGGTGCCGGACGACGTGTCGGTGATCGGGTACGACGACTCCTCGTTCATGATGTGCACCGACCCGCCGCTGACCACGGTGCGCCAGCCCATCGAGGCGATGGGCCGGGCGGCGGTGGAGCTGCTGGTGGGGGAGATCGCCGGGGTCAAGGTGACCCACGACGAGCTGCTCTTCGAGCCGGAGCTGGTGGTCCGCGGATCGACCGCGCCGGCGCGCGAGCGGGGCTGAACGCCGCCGCTCCGGACCTCCTGACGGACTGACGGACCCAGGGCGGGCACTTCGGTGCCCGCCCTTTTTCGTGTGCCCGCGCACGGTCCGATCCGTTGACATGCCTGTAGCACCTCTGTAACTCTTGGCTGCCATCACGCAAAAGCTCAACACATCAACGTCATATTCGTGATTCCTTCTGCAACTTCCCTCGCGAAGGCAGGACCACCATGGGAATCTCGCGCCGCTCGCTCCTCCTGACGGCTGCAGCCGCCTCCACGGCCGGGCTGCTGCCCACCGCGGCCACCTTCGCCCAGTAGCGCCCGTCCTGCCGGAACACCGGCCCCGCGCACCGGGGCGGGAGGACGGACCCACCACAGACTTCGGACCGCCGCACACCCGGCGGCCCGATCCGGGGCATGCCCCGGCGCACCCCGAGGGGTGCTCGCGCGGCGGAGCCGGGGGCCGCCACGCCGCGCACCGCAATGACACCCGAGACAGAGGGACGCAATGAGACCCAAGCGCACACTGCCGCGGCTCGGCGCCGCGACGGTCGCGACCGGACTGCTGCTGATGGTGATCGGGCCGGTCGTACCGGCCCACGCCGCCGGCGGTCCGAACCTCGCGGCCGGCAAGACCGTGACCGCCAGCAGCTCCACCGGCGCGCAGGTCGTCGGCAACGTCAACGACGGCAGCCAGGACACCTACTGGGAGTCCGCCAACAACGCGCTGCCGCAGTGGGTCCAGGTCGACCTCGGCAGCCCCACCGCCATCGACCGGGTCGTACTGAAGCTCCCCGCGAGCTGGGGATCCCGCAACGAGACCCTGACCCTGCTCGGCTCCACCGACGGCTCGAACTTCTCCACCATCGTCGGCTCCGCCGCCCAGTCCTTCGACCCGGGCGCGGGCAACACCGTGCGGCTCGACTTCGCCTCCACCACGACCCGTTTCGTCCGGGTCGGCGTGACCGCCAACACCGGCTGGCCGGCCGCCCAGATCTCCGAGCTGGAGGTCTACGGCTCGACCAGCGCCTCCGGCAACCTGGTGCGCTCGGTCAGCGCCAGCAGCTCCAATGCGCCGTACGCGGCGAACAACGCGGCCGACGGCAACACCGGCACCTACTGGGAGAGCTCCAACAACGCTTTCCCGCAGTGGTACCAGGCCGACCTCGGCTCCGCCGTGCCGGTCAACAAGCTGGTGCTGCGCCTGCCCTCCGGCTGGGAGACCCGCAGCGAGACGCTGAAGGTCCAGGGCTCCACCGACGGCAGCAACTTCACCGACCTGGTCGCCTCCGCCGCGTACACCTTCAACCCGGCCACCGGGAACAGCGCGACGATCAACCTGAGCACGACCACCACCCGGTACGTGCGGCTGTCGTTCACCGCCAACAGCGCCTGGCCCGCCGCCCAGCTCTCCGAGTTCGAGGTGTACGGCCCGAGCAGCGGTGACACCCAGGCGCCCAGCGCGCCGGGCGGCCTGGCGTACACCCAGCCCGGTTCCGGCCAGATCAAGCTGACCTGGAACGCGGCCACCGACAACACCGGCGTCACCGGCTACGACGTCTACGCCAACGGCGAGTTGCTGACCAGTGTGGCCGGCAACGTGCTGACGTACACCGACAGCCGCCCCGACAGCGCCACCGTCTCGTACTACGTGAAGGCGAAGGACGCAGCCGGCAACCAGTCCGCGGCCAGCAACACCGTCACCCGCACCGGCCAGAGCGGTGACACCCAGGCGCCCAGCGCGCCGGGCAGCCTGGCGTACACCCAGCCCGGTTCCGGCCAGATCAAGCTGACCTGGACGGCGTCCGGCGACAATGTCGGCGTCACCGGCTACGACGTGTACGCCAACGGCTCGCTGCGCGCCGGCGTCGGCGGCTCGGTGCTGACCTACACCGACAGCCAGCCGGACACCGCGACCGTCTCGTACTACGTGAAGGCGAAGGACGCGGCGGGCAACCAGTCCGACTCCAGCAACACCGTGATCCGCACCGGCCGGCCCGGTGGCAACGGCACCAACCTGGCGGCGGGCAAGCCGATCACGGCCAACTCCTCCGTCTTCACCTTCGTGGCGGCCAACGCCAACGACAACGACGTGACCAGCTACTGGGAGGGCGCGGGCGGCAGCTACCCCAACACCATCACCGTGGCGCTGGGTTCGAACGCCGACACCCAGCAGGTGGTGCTCAAGCTCAACCCGGCCTCCGCCTGGAGCGCCCGCACCCAGACCGTCGAGGTGCTGGGCCGCGAGCAGAGCGGCTCGGCCTTCACCACCCTGGTCGCCGCGAAGCCGTACAACTTCGACCCGGCCTCCGGCAACACGGTGACCATCCCGGTCACCGCGCGGGTCGCCGACGTCCAGCTGAAGATCACCAGCAACACCGGGTCCAGCGCCGGCCAGGTCGCCGAGTTCCAGGTGGTCGGTGTGCCGGCCCCCAACCCGGACCTGACCGTCACCGGCACCACCGTCTCCCCGGCCGCCCCGGTGGAGACCGACGCCCTGACCCTCGCCACCACGGTGAAGAACCAGGGCAGCGCGGCCTCCGCGGCCACCTCGGTCAACCTGTACCTGGGCTCCACCAAGGTCGGCACCGCCCAGGTCGGCGCGCTCGCCGCCGGTGCCTCCAGCACCGTCAACGTGAGCGTCCCGGCGCAGAACGCGGGCAGCTACCAGCTCTCCGCCAAGGTCGACGAGGCCAACGCCGTCATCGAGCAGGACGAGACCAACAACACCTGGACGGCCGCGAACAACCTGGTGGTCGACCAGGTGGCGAGCTCCGACCTGGTCGCCTCACCGGTCTCCTGGTCGCCGTCCAACCCGGCGGCCGGCAACACGGTCAACTTCTCGGTGGCGATCAAGAACCAGGGCACCTCGGCCGCCGCCTCCGGCACGCACGGCATCACCCTGACCGTGCTGGACGCCCAGGGCAACACGGTCAAGACACTGACCGGCTCCTACAGCGGCGCGATCGCCCCCGGCGCCACCACCTCCCCGGTCTCGCTGGGCAGTTGGACGGCCGTCAACGGCAAGTACACGGTGAGGACCGTGATCGCCACCGACAGCAGCGAGCTGCCGGTCAAGCAGGCCAACAACACCAGCAGCCAGGGCCTGTACATCGGCCGCGGCGCCAACATGCCCTTCGACACCTACGAGGCCGAGGACGGCGTGCTGGGCGGCGGGGCGGCCGTGGTCGGCCCGAACCGCACCATCGGCGACCCGGCCGGCGAAGCCTCCGGCCGCAAGGCCGTGACGCTCAACTCGACCGGCTCCTCGGTGGAGTTCACCACCAAGGCGGCCACCAACACGCTGGTGACGCGCTTCTCCGTCCCGGACGGTGCGAGCGGCGACGGCACCAACGCCACGCTGAACGTCTACGTCGACGGCACCTTCCTCAAGGCCGTCGACCTGACGTCCAAGTACGCCTGGCTGTACGGCAGCGAGACCGCGCCCGGCAACTCGCCCGGCTCCGGCGGCCAGCGCCACATCTACGACGAGGCCAACCTGCTGCTCGGCACCACCGTGCCGGCCGGCCACAAGATCAAGCTGCAGAAGGACTCGGCCAACACCAGCCAGTACGCGATCGACTTCGTGAGCCTGGAGCAGGCCACCCAGATCGCCAACCCGGACCCGGCGAAGTACGTCGTCCCGACCGGCTTCACCCACCAGGACGTGCAGAACGCCCTGGACAAGGTCCGGATGGACACCACCGGCAGCTACGTCGGCGTCTACCTGCCCGCGGGCAACTACGAGACCGCGAACAAGTTCCAGGTCTACGGCAAGGCGGTCAAGGTCGTCGGCGCCGGCCCCTGGTTCACCCGGTTCCACGCGCCGTCGAGCCAGAGCAACACCGACGTCGGCTTCCGCGCCGAGGCCACCGCGAACGGCTCGACCTTCTCGGGTTTCGCCTACTTCGGCAACTACACCTCGCGGATCGACGGCCCCGGCAAGGTGTTCGACTTCTCCAACGTCGCGAACATCACGATCGACAACATCTGGACCGAGCACATGGTCTGCATGTACTGGGGTGCCAACACCGACAACATGCGGATCACCAACTCGCGGATCCGCAACACCTTCGCCGACGGCATCAACATGACCAACGGCTCCACCGACAACCTCATCTCGAACAACGAGGCGCGGGCCACCGGTGACGACTCCTTCGCGCTGTTCTCCGCGATCGACGCCGGCGGCGCCGACGAGAAGAACAACGTCTTCGAGAACCTCACCGCCATCCTGACCTGGCGCGCGGCGGGCATCGCGGTGTACGGCGGCTACGCCAACACCTTCCGCAACATCTACATCGCGGACACCCTCTGCTACTCCGGCGTCACCATCTCGTCGCTGGACTTCGGCTACCCGATGAACGGCTTCGGCGCCTCGCCCACGACGGACCTGCAGAACATGACGATCGTCCGGTCCGGCGGCCACTTCTGGGGCCAGCAGGTCTTCCCGGCGATCTGGGTCTTCTCGGCCTCCAAGGTCTTCCAGGGCATCCGGGTGAGCGACGTCGACATCGTCGACCCGACCTACAGCGGCATCATGTTCCAGACCAAGTACACCGGCGGTCAGCCGGAGTACCCGGTGAAGGACACCGTCTTCACCAACGTCTCGATCACCGGCGCCGAGAAGAGCGGCGACGCCTTCGACGCCAAGTCCGGTTACGGCATCTGGGCCAACGAGATGCCCGAGGCGGGCCAGGGCCCGGCGGTGGGTGAGGCGGTCTTCAACAACCTCACCATGAGCGGCAACTCCAAGGACATCCAGAACACCACGTCCACCTTCAAGATCACCGTCAACCCGTAGCGATTGCGCAAACGAAGCAGGGCGGCCGCCCCACGGCCCGTCCTGCTTCGGCGTTTCCTGCGGCCGTTTGCAGGCCCTGGAGGGCCGTCCGGGCGGCCTTCCGCGCGGGACCGGTCGCCACCAGGCCCCGAAGGGCCTCCAAGGCGCCGTGCGGTGCCCTTTCCGGGGTGATGTGCAGGCCGGGGGCGGGATGCGACGGCCGGCTGGCAGTCGCAGACCTGCAAGTCTGCAGTCAGATTTTTGCGAAATTCCGTCGACATCTTGTGGGCGTCTGTCGAGGCTGGTTAAGTAGTCGACACCGGCCGGCGCTGCTGCCAGACGCAGCGACCGAGCCTCGGCCTCGCACGCTTCCCCGGCTCCCGGACGTCTTCCGGGGTCGGCCCCCACCGGAAATCCACGGGCACCCCCGCGCCCAGGCGCAGCCCGCACGTGCTTGAAAGGGTCCATCCGCATGACCAGAGACCGGCTCCTCCGCAGAACCGTCGCCCTCGCCGCCGCCGCGGGCCTCGCCCTCACCGCGGCCGCGTGCTCCTCCGGCTCCGACAGCGGCAACTCCGGGGACTCCGGCAAGCCCGCCGCCAGTGCCACGCTCGACCCGAACACCAAGGTCACCATCAGCATCGACTGCCAGCCGCCGACCACCAAGCCGGCCGAGCGCAAGCAGTGGGCCGAGGACGTCGCGGCGTTCAACAAGCTCTACCCGAACGTCACGATCAACTCGAAGGACGCCTCCCCCTGCGAGGAGCCCGCCTCCTTCACCGCGCAGCTCAAGGGCAAGACCCAGCCCGACGTCTTCTACACCTACTTCACCGACCTGGACCAGGTGCTCGACGCCGACCAGGCCGAGGACATCTCGAGCTACGTCAACGAGCGGACGGTGCCCGCTCTCAAGGACATCGACCCGTCGGTGATGAAGACCCTGACCTCGGAGGGCAAGCTCTACGGCCTGCCCACCACCAACTACAAGATGGGCCTGCTGTACAACCGCAAGCTCTTCAAGCAGGCCGGCCTCGACCCCGAGAAGCCGCCGACCACCTGGGCGGAGGTCCGCGAGGCCGCCAAGAAGATCGCGGCGCTCGGCAACGGCGTCAACGGCTACGGCGACTACAGCGCCACCAACCAGGGCGGCTGGCACTTCACCGCCGAGCTGTACGGCCTCGGCGGCTCGATGACCACCGAGGACGGCAAGAAGGCCGCCTTCAACACGCCCGAGGGCAAGCAGGTCCTGCAGAACCTGTACGACATGCGCTGGACCGACAACACCATGGGCGCCGCCCAGAGCCTCAAGTGGCCCGACCTGATGACCCAGATGTCGACCGACAAGCTCGGCATGTACATCGGTGCGCCGGACGACATCACCTACATGGTGCAGACCCTCAAGGGCAACTACGAGGACTACGGCATGGGCCCGATGCCCGGCGGCAAGGGGGCCCTGCTCGGCGGCGCCGACTACATGTTCAAGAAGGGCTCCACCCCGGACCAGATCAAGGCCGGCATCGCCTGGGTCAACTTCAAGTGGCTGACCATGGGCAAGGGCCAGTTCGACTACGCCCGCACCAAGGCCGACGGCCTGCCGGTCGGCCTGCCGCAGCCCTTCCTGTTCGGCGGCGCCACCCTGGACGCCGACAACAAGGCCAAGGCCGCCAGCGCCACCGTTCCGGTGCAGAACTACGCGCCGTACCTGGCCACCGCGGTGCCCGGCAAGACCGAGCCGGCCAACGCCCAGCAGATCTACAAGGTCCTCGACGGCGCCGTCTCCGCCGTCCTGACCGACAGGAACGCCAACGTCGACAAGCTGCTCTCGGACGCCGAGAGCCAGGTCAACCAGGTGCTGGCGAACCTCCAGTGACGGCCCGTGGGGGCCGGCCGGCGGGCCGGCCCCCACGCACGCCCGAGCCACACCCCCGACCGACCAGGAGTGACCCCATGGCAGCGATCAGCGTCTCCGCCCGCCGGAAGACCGAGCCACCGGCGCAGGCCAACCCCTCGCAGGGCCGCGCCGCCCTCCGTCAGCGCCTCCGCAGGCACCTCACCGGCCATGGCTTCCTGCTCGGTGCCCTGCTGTGCTTCGCCTACTTCTCGTGGTACCCGATGGTCCGCGAAGTGATCATGAGCTTTCAGAAGACCAAGCGCGGCAGGACCACCTGGGTCGGCACGGAGAACCTGGAACGCATCTTCGCGGACCCGGACTTCTGGCACGCCTGGCGCAACACGCTGCTGTTCACGGTGCTCGCCCTGGTGCTCGGCTTCGCGGTGCCGTTCGTGGTCGCCGTCCTGCTCAACGAACTCCGCCACGCCAAGGCCTACCTGCGCATCCTGGTCTACCTGCCGGTGATGCTCCCGCCGGTCGCCTCGGTGCTGCTCTTCAAGTACTTCTACGACCCCGGCTACGGCCTGTTCAACGCCGTCCTGAAGTCGCTCCACCTGCCGACCTCGGCCTGGCTCAACTCGCCCACCACGTCCATGCTCTCCGTCGTCATCGCGGCGACCTGGATGAACATGGGCGGCGCCACCCTGATCTACCTGGCCGCCCTCCAGGGCATCCCGGGCGAGCTCTACGAGGCCGCCGAACTCGACGGCGCCGGCCTGCTGCGCCGGATCCGGCACGTCACCATCCCGCAGACCCGGCTGATCCTCTCGCTGCTCCTGCTGCTGCAGGTCGTCGCCACCATGCAGGTCTTCGTCGAGCCCTACCTGCTGACCGGCGGCAACGGCCCGCAGAACTCGACGCTGACCGTCGTCAACCTCATCTACCAGTACGCCTTCAGCTTCAACAACTACGGCAGCGCCTCGGCGCTCGGCCTGGTCATGCTGCTCGTACTCGCCGGCTTCTCCGCGCTCTACGTGCGCCTGAGCCGCACCAACGACTAGGACGGGAGCCCCGCCATGGCCGACACCTCGACCCGTACCCTGATCTCCGAGACGCAGCTGAACCGCCCGCTCGGCAGGGCGCTCTACTGGACCGTCCTCGTCCTGGTGGTGACCGCGTTCACCCTGGTCTTCCTGGGCCCGCTCTACTGGCTGGTGACCGGCGGTCTGAAGTCCACCCAGGAGGTCATCCAGAACCCGCCGACCTTCTTCCCCGAGCAGATCCACACCGAGACCTACGCCGAGGCGTGGTCCAAGCTCAACATGGGCCGGCTGCTCTTCAACACGCTGTACTACGCCTTCGGCGCGCTCGCCTTCCAGCTGGTCTTCGACGTGGCCGCGGCCTACGCGCTCTCCAAGCTGCGGCCCATCCTCGGCAACGTGATCCTGGGGATGATGCTGGCGACCCTGATGATCCCGTCCACGGTGCTGATCGTCCCGCAGTACCTCACCGTGTTGGACCTGCCGCTGCTGCACATCAACCTGATCAACACGCCGTGGGCGATCTGGCTGCCCACCGTGGCCAACGCCTTCAACATCTTCCTGCTGAAGCGCTTCTTCGACTCCGTGCCGGAGGAACTGCTGGCCGCCGCCGCCATCGACGGCGCGACGCCGCTGCGGGCGCTGTGGTCGATCGTGCTGCCGATGTCCCGGCCGATCCTCGGCGTGGTCTCCATCTTCGCGGTGGTGAACGTCTGGAAGGACTTCCTGTGGCCGCTGCTGGTGCAGCCGGACCCGAAGAACCAGCCGCTCAACATCGGCATCAACTCGCTGTCCATCGGCGTGCCGCAGAACGTCGTGATCGCCGCCCTGGCCGTCGCCTCGGTGCCGACGATCGTGTTCTTCCTGATCTTCCAGCGCAACATCATGGCCGGCCTGACCTCGGGCGGGCTCAAGGGCTGACGGCCCGTCATTTCTCGAAAGGACTACCCACCGTGGCACAGCAGCCCGACCGCCGGGACTGGTGGCGAGACGCGGCGATCTACCAGGTCTACCCGCGCAGCTTCGCCGACGGCAACGGCGACGGCACCGGTGACCTGGCGGGCATCCGCGCCCGGCTCCCGTACCTCGCCGAACTCGGCTTCGACGCCGTCTGGTTCAACCCGTGGTACCCCTCCCCGCTCAAGGACGGCGGCTACGACGTAGCCGACTACCGCGCCATCGATCCGGTGTTCGGCACCCTGCAGGAGGCCGAGAAGCTGATCGCGGAAGCCCGCGACCTGGGCATCCGCACCATCGTCGACATCGTGCCCAACCACGTGTCCGACCAGCACCCGTGGTTCCGGGCGGCGCTCGCGGCCGGCATCGGCAGCCCCGAACGGGAGCTGTTCCACTTCGCCGAGGGCCGCGGTGAGAGGGGCGAACTGCCGCCCAACGACTGGAAGTCGGAGTTCGGCGGCTGCCCCTGGACGCGGATCGCGGACGGTCAGTGGTACCTCCACCTGTTCGCCACCGAGCAGCCCGACCTCAACTGGGCGCACCCGCTGGTCCGCCAGGAGCACGAGGAGATCCTCCGCTTCTGGTTCGACCGCGGCGCCGCCGGCGTCCGGATCGACTCGGCCGGCCTGCTGACCAAGGAACCGGGCCTGCCCGACTTCGAACCCGGCGTCGACACCCACCCGTTCGTCGACCGCGACGACCTGCACGGGATCTACCGCTCCTGGCGGGCGATCGCGGACTCCTACGAGGAGCCGCGCGTCCTGATCGGCGAGATCTGGGTGCCCGACACCGAGCGGTTCGCCCGCTACCTGCGCCCGGACGAGCTGCACACCGCCTTCAACTTCGACTTCCTGGCCCGCCCGTGGTCGGCCGCCGAACTGCGCGCCTCGATCGACGGCACGCTGGCCGCGCACGCCCCGGTCGGCGCACCCGCCACCTGGGTGCTCGCCAACCACGACGTCACCCGCACGGTCACCCGGTACGGCCGCGAGGACACCCGCTTCCGGTTCGCCGCCAAGCGCTTCGGCACCCCGACCGACCTCGAGCTCGGCCTGCGCCGGGCCCGCGCCGCCGCCCTGCTCTCGCTGGCCCTGCCCGGCTCGCTCTACCTCTACCAGGGCGAGGAGCTCGGCCTGCCCGAGGTCGAGGACCTGCCGCTGTCGAGCCTGCAGGACCCGATGCACTTCCGCTCCGGCGGCACCGACCCCGGCCGCGACGGCTGCCGCGTCCCGATCCCGTGGTCCGGCACCCTCCCGCCGTACGGCTTCGCCGCGGACGGCACCGAGCCCTGGCTGCCGCAGCCGGCCGGCTGGGGTGCGCTCACCGTGGCCGCCCAGACCGGCGACCCGGACTCGATGCTGGAGCTCTACCGGGCGGCGCTGCACCTGCGCCGCGAGCGGATCGCCGGCGGATTCGGCTGGCTGACCTCCGCGCCCGAGGTGCTCGCCTTCGCCCGGGCGGACGGCTTCGGCTGCCTGGTGAACCTCGGAGAAGCCCCGGCCGCACTGCCCGAAGGGGCCGAGCCGGTGCTCTCCAGCGGCCCGCTCGCCGAGGACGGGGTGCCGTCCGACACCGCCGTCTGGTTCGAGATCCTGGACACTCGTCTATGATTGCTGGACAGTTGTCCATGAAATCGGAGTGACCCATGCACACGGCGGCGAACGTCCTGGTCGGCCTGGTGGCCGCACTGCACGCGTACATCCTGGTCCTGGAGATGTTCCTCTGGGAGCGCCCCCCGGGCCGGAGCCTGTCCGGCTTCGACGCCGGACTCGCCAAGGCCACCGCGCCGCTCGCCGCCAACCAGGGCCTCTACAACGGCTTCCTGGCGGCCGGCCTGGTCTGGGGCCTGATCGCCGCCGACCCGGTCGGCCACGACGCCCAGGTCTTCTTCCTGTCCTGCGTGGTCGTCGCGGGCCTGTACGGCGGCGCCACCGCCAACCGGCGCATCCTGGTCGCCCAGGCGCTGCCCGGCGCGATCGCCCTCGGCGCCGTACTGGCTGCCGGATGAACGACCCCCGCGCCGAACGCACCCGGGCCGCCCTGCGGGCCGCGCTGCTCGCCGAGTGCGGGGAGCAGCCGCTCTCCGAACTCAGCGTCTCCGCCGTGGTCCGCCGCGCGGGCCTCGGCCGGGCCACCTTCTACCTCCATTACGAGGACCTCCGGGCGCTCGCCGTCGACGCCTGCGGGGAGGTGGTCGAGGCGGCCGTGGACGCCCTGCACGACTGGCGCGGGCCGGTCGACCCGGCCGCGCCGCCCGCCGCACTCACCGCCTTCCTCGCGGACGCCGCCGGGCACGCCGCGCTCTACCGCGCCCTGCTCGACCCCGGCGGGGGCGGCCCGCTCGGCGACCTCATGCACCAGCGGCTGCGGGAGCGCAGCCGCACCGAACGCGAGCGGGCCGGCGCCCCGCACGCCGACACGGTGGCCTCCGCGGTCGCCGCGGCCTTCACCGGCCTGCTCGCCGACTGGCTGCACGGACTGGTCGACGCCGACCCGCCGGTCTTCGCGGGCCGGGTCTGGCGCCTGCTGATCGCCCTGCACAGAGCTCCGCTGGACGGATAGCGGGTCCACCCGGGGCCGGCCCTACGGCAGGTTGCGGGCGTAGATCCAGTCGAGGCCGTCCTCGCCGATCTCGTCGAGGTGGCTCGCGCGGACCAGGCCGGCCTTCAGGGCGACCCGCTGGGAGGGCAGGTTGTCCGGCCGTATCCGGGCGATCAGCGGGAGGCCGGGCAGGGTGGCGCCCGCCCAGGCGACCACGGCCGAGGCGGCCTCGGTGGCGACACCGCGACCCCAGGCCGCCGGGTGCAGTCGGTAGAAGAGGTTGAGGGCGGTCATTCCGCTCAGGGCGGTCGGCTTCACCCCGCAGAAGCCGAGCGGCTGCCCTTCGGTGCGCCCCCGGACCACCCAGTAGCCGTACCCGTTGGCCCGCCACTTCTCGTCCCAGCGGCGGAACAGCCACTCGGCCTCGGCGCGGGTGCGCAGGGCGTCCGAGGGGTTGTGCCGGCAGGACAGCGGGTCGCGGTGGACGGCCAGGATGATCTCCGCGTCCTCCGGCACCGGCCGCCGCAGCACCAGGTGATCGGTCGTCAGTTCCTCGGCGCCCAGGACGGGTTCTGTCATGGCCGCAGCCTAGGGCATGGCCGGCGAGCCCCGGAACCTTCCCTGACGTCCCGTCAGAAGCACCAGCCCCTCCGGTAGGCCTCCCAGTCGGCGGGGGTGGCGGTGAAGTCGACGTACAGGGCGAGGCCGAAGGCCTGCCGGCCGCCCCGGCCGAGGGCGAGCCGGGCGCCGCGGACGGCGGCCTCGACGGTCTCGGCGGAGCCGCGGTGGCCGAAGTCGTCCTCCCAGTAGGCGGGCAGCCCCATCAGCAGGTCGACGCCGGCGGGGGTGGCCTCCAGGGCCAGTTCGGTCTGCTGGGCGACGTAGCCGCCGTAGAGCGACTCGATCGGCATGGCGGTGTCGTAGGACATCACCGCGATCTGGTCGACCCGCCGGGCGACCCGGCCGAAGTACTCCTGCGACCACCACTTGCCGTGGTCGGCGACGGCGAGGCCGACGTTGTGGAGCCCGGGCAGCGGGTCGATCTGCGGGGCGGCGACGGAGAGCGGCACCTCGGCGGCGGCGGTGACGGGCCGCACCTGGTCCAGCAGGGCGAGGAAGCCGACCGAGTCGGAGCGCACCGGTTCGAGGTCGAAGTGGATGCCGTCGAAGCCGAGGGCGAGGGTCTGCCGGGCGGCGGCGGTGATCCGGTCGCGGACCTCGGGGCGGTCCAGGTGCAGGCCGTCCTTCTCCGGGGCGACGACGTCGCCGAGCCAGGCCTGCACCCGCAGTCCGGGTAGCTGCCGGTGGACGTCCTCGACGAAGCGGCGGGCCTGCGGGGAGCGCCCGGCGTCCAGCGAGCCGTCGTGCTCCAGCGGTCCGGTGTGCACGTAGAGGTCGTGGATGCCGGTGCCCGCGATGCGGGCGGCGAGCGCGGCGAGGTCGGCGTCGGTGCGGCGGCCGTCGACCCAGGCGTGGCCGAGCCAGACGGCGTCGCGGCCCCGGGTCCTGGCCTCGGCGGACGGTTCGCCTACGTACTGGATGCGCAGCGCGGCGGCCGCGCCGCCCACCGGAAGGAGCAGCAGGGCGAGGGCGGCCAGCGCGGTGACCGCGTACCTGCGGCGCCGCGTCCATCCGCGCCATCGGGCCCGTGCCCGGCCTGCTGCTGCCGTGGTCCTGCGTGGCACTCCGTACCCCTCCCGTCCCGGCCGTTCAGGTGGACAGGACGCCCAGGATGCGGAATGGGTTCCGTGGCTGTGCGGGTGTCCGGATACCCTGACGGCGTGCATCCCCGTTCACGGAGGGGACGCATAGCCGACAGCCGTCGCACCCAGGGAGTCGCCCCATGGCCACCGTCGTCCCCTCGTCCGCCGCAGCAGCCGCCCACCAGGAGCGTGCGAACGCCCTCCGCGAAGCCCTCGCCACCCGTGTCGTGGTGGCCGACGGCGCGATGGGCACCATGCTGCAGGCGCAGGACCCGACCCTGGAGGACTTCCAGCAGCTGGAGGGCTGCAACGAGATCCTCAACGTGACCCGCCCCGACATCGTGCGCTCGGTGCACGAGGCGTACTTCGCCGTCGGCGTGGACTGCGTGGAGACCAACACCTTCGGCGCCAACCACGCGGCGCTCGGCGAGTACGAGATCGCCGACCGCATCGTGGAGCTGTCCGAGGCGGGTGCGAGGCTCGCCCGGGAGACCGCGGACGCCTTCACCGCGCAGGACGGCCGCACCCGCTGGGTGCTCGGCTCGATCGGCCCCGGCACCAAGCTGCCGACCCTGGGCCACACCACCTTCGAGGTGATCCGCGAGGGCTTCCGGCAGAACGCGGCCGGCCTGATCGCCGGCGGCGCGGACGCGCTGCTGATCGAGACCAGCCAGGACCTGCTGCAGACCAAGGCCTCCGTGCTGGGCGTCAAGCAGGCGCTCGCCGAGGCGGGCCTGGACCTGCCGGTGCTCGCCCAGGTGACCGTGGAGACCACCGGCACCATGCTGCTCGGCTCCGAGATCGGCGCGGCGCTGACCGCCCTGGAGCCGCTGGGCATCGACTACATCGGCATGAACTGCGCCACCGGCCCGGCCGAGATGAGCGAGCACCTGCGCTACCTGGCGAAGAACGCCAAGGTCGGCCTGTCCTGCATGCCCAACGCCGGCCTGCCCGTCCTCGGCAAGGACGGCGCGCACTACCCGCTGAGCCCCGAGGAGCTCGCGGACGCCCACGAGACCTTCGTCCGCGAGTACGGCCTGTCGCTGGTCGGCGGCTGCTGCGGCACCACCCCCGAGCACCTGCGGCACGTGGTCGAGCGCGTCCAGGGCCGCCCGGTGACCGCCCGCGACCCGCGGCCGGAGGCGGCCGCCGCCTCGCTGTACCAGTCGGTGCCGTTCCGCCAGGACCTCTCCTACCTGGCGATCGGCGAGCGGACCAACGCCAACGGCTCCAAGAAGTTCCGCGAGGCGATGCTGGCCGAGGACTGGCAGGCCTGCGTCGAGATCGCCCGCGACCAGATCCGGGACGGCTCGCACCTGCTCGACCTGTGCGTCGACTACGTCGGCCGGGACGGCGTCGCCGACATGAAGGAGATCGCCACCCGCCTGGCGACCGCCTCCACCCTGCCGCTGGTGCTGGACTCCACCGAGCCGGAGGTGCTGCGGGCCGGTCTGGAGGCGCTCGGCGGCCGCGCGGTGCTCAACTCGGTCAACTACGAGGACGGCGACGGCCCGGAGACCCGCTTCGGCCGGATCGCCTCGCTCGCCCGCGAGCACGGCGCCGGTCTGATCGCGCTGACCATCGACGAGGAGGGCCAGGCCCGCACCGCCGACAAGAAGGTCGCCATCGCCGAGCGGCTGATCGACCAGCTGACCGCCGAGTACGGCATCGACGAGTCGTCGATCCTGGTCGACTGCCTGACCTTCACCCTGGGCACCGGCCAGGAGGAGTCCCGCCGGGACGGCATCGAGACCGTCGAGGCGATCCGCGAGCTGAAGCGCCGCCGTCCGCAGGTGCAGACCACCCTCGGCCTGTCGAACATCTCCTTCGGCCTCTCGCCGGCCGCCCGCGTGGTGCTGAACTCGGTCTTCCTGCACGAGTGCGTGGAGGCCGGCCTGGACTCGGCGATCGTGCACGCCTCCAAGATCCTGCCGATCGCGCGCATCCCCGAGGAGCAGCGCGAGGTCGCGCTCGACCTGGTGTACGACCGCCGCCGGGACGGCTACGACCCGCTGCAGCGCCTGCTGGAGCTCTTCGAGGGCGTCTCCTCGGCCTCGGTGAAGGCCTCCAAGGCGGAGGAGCTGGCGGCACTGCCGCTGGAGGAGCGCCTGCAGCGGCGGATCGTCGACGGCGAGCGCAACGGCCTGGAGGCCGACCTGGACGAGGCCCTGACGGCCCGTCCGGCGCTGGAGATCATCAACGAGACGCTGCTGGCCGGCATGAAGGTGGTCGGCGAGCTGTTCGGCTCCGGCCAGATGCAGCTGCCGTTCGTGCTGCAGTCGGCCGAGGTGATGAAGACCGCGGTGGCCCACCTGGAGCCGCACATGGAGAAGTCCGACACGGAGGGCAAGGGCACCATCGTGCTCGCCACCGTCAAGGGCGACGTCCACGACATCGGCAAGAACCTGGTCGACATCATCCTGTCCAACAACGGCTACAACGTGGTCAACCTGGGCATCAAGCAGCCGGTCTCGGCGATCCTCGAGGCGGCACAGGAGCACAACGCCGACGTCATCGGCATGTCGGGCCTGCTGGTCAAGTCCACGGTGATCATGAAGGAGAACCTGGAGGAGCTGAACCAGCGCGGCCTGGCCGCCGACTTCCCGGTGATCCTCGGCGGCGCCGCGCTGACCCGCGCCTACGTCGAGCAGGACCTGCACGAGGTCTACCAGGGCGAGGTCCGCTACGCCCGGGACGCCTTCGAGGGCCTCAAGCTGATGGACGCCCTGGTCGCGGTCAAGCGCGGGGTGCCCGGTGCCGCACTGCCCGAGCTGCGGCAGCGCCGGCACGCCCGGGTGGAGGTGGAGGAGGTCGAGGAGGTCAACCTCGGCCAGATCCGCTCCGACGTGGCGCTGGACAACCGGGTGCCGGCGCCGCCGTTCTGGGGCGACCGGATCGTCAAGGGCATCCCGTTCGCGGACTACGCCTCCTGGCTGGACGAGGACGCGCTGTTCAAGGGCCAGTGGGGCCTGAAGGCCTCGCGCAACGGCGACGGCCCCTCGTACGAGGAGCTGGTGGAGACCGAGGGCCGGCCGCGGCTGCGGATGTGGCTGGACCGCCTGCAGACCGAGGGCTGGCTGGAGCCCGCCGTCATCTACGGCTACTTCCCGGCCAACTCCAAGGGCGACGACCTGATCGTCTACAACGAGGACGGCTCCGAGCGGACCCGCTTCACCTTCCCCCGCCAGCGCCGCGGCCGCCGGCTCTGCCTCGCCGACTTCTTCCGCCCGGAGGACTCCGGCGAGCGCGACGTGATCGCCCTGCAGGTGGTCACCATGGGCAACCGGGTCTCCGAGGCCGCCAACGAGCTGTTCGCCGCCAACGCCTACCGCGACTACCTGGAGCTGCACGGCCTGTCCGTGCAGCTGGCCGAGGCGCTCGCCGAGTTCTGGCACGCCCGGGTCCGCTACGAGCTCGGCTTCGGCGACGAGGACCCGCAGGACGTCCGCGACATGTTCGCCCTCAAGTACCGCGGCGCCCGCTTCTCGCTGGGCTACGGCGCCTGCCCGGAGCTGGAGGACCGCGCCAAGATCGCCGAGCTGCTGAAGCCGGAGCGGATCGGCGTGGTGCTCTCCGAGGAGTTCCAGCTGCACCCCGAACAGTCCACCGACGCCCTCGTGATCCACCACCCCGAGGCGAAGTACTTCAACGCCAGGTAATCCGTCCGCTGCGTTCCGTTCGGCACATTTCCGGTCGGCGGGCGTATCCTGAATGATCCTGAACGGGCCGGTCCGCTCACCAGCGGGCCGGCCTGTGCCATCCCCGGCTCCGTCCGGCGACCGGCGCGGACGCGCCCCACCCCAGGCGAAGGGACCTGCCATGACGACCATCTCGACCATCACCGAAAGCCTCGGCGGCACCGGCGGCGGCCTCCGGGCCGTACTGCTCGACATGGACGGCACGCTCGTCGACACCGAGGACTTCTGGTGGCAGGCCGAGGCATCGCTCTTCGCCGAGTTCGGGCACGCCCTCGACGAGGCCGACCGGGCCCACGTCGTCGGCGGCCCGATGACCCGGGTGATCGACTACCTGCTGGAGCGGACCTCCGTGCCGCTCACCCCGGCCGAGCTGACCGTCCTCATCAACCAGCGCTTCGTCGACCTGCTCGCCGGCGGCGTGCCGCTGATGCCCGGCGCCGAACGGCTGCTCAACACGCTCGCCGCGCACGGCGTCCCGGCCGCCCTGGTGTCCGCCTCGCACCGGCACGTCATCGACATCGTGCTGCGCAGCCTCGGCAGCCACCACTTCGCCTTCAGCGTCGCCGGCGACGAGGTGCCGCGCACCAAGCCGCACCCCGACCCGTACCTGGCCGCCGCCGCCCGGCTCGGTGCCGAGCCCGCCCGCTGCGTGGTCATCGAGGACGCGCCGACCGGCGTCCTGGCCGCCGAGGCGGCCGGCTGCCCGGTGATCGCGGTGCCCTCGGTCGCCGCGATCGAACCCGGCCCGGGGCGCACCGTGCTGGCCTCCCTGGAACAGGTCGACCTGGAGCTGCTCCACGCCCTCACCGCCGTCCGGGTGTGAGTTCGATCTCTTTTCCGAGGGGCGTCCGTCTCGGGCTGCGGCGCTGTGGCGACGGACCGTACTGGGCCTGACGGTCAAATCGGACATTGGCCTACAGATCGTCGGGTTGCGGGACCCGTCGGTCGGTGTCGGACCCGATACCTCGCGCACACGTGCGACGGCAGTACGTGGTCGATATGGCACGCTACTTCCGGTCATTCCCCGAAAAGGGGACAACGGACCGTCACCGAACGCGCACCCCACCCCGGGCGCGGCTCGTGGCGGCCCCTACCGGCGCCTCCCCACAAGCCCGGCCGCACGGAGAAGGAACAGTCCCGCATGTCTTCAGCCCACCGCCTGGCCGTGCTCGGCTGCGCCGTCATGGTCGTCTCCTCGGCCGCCGGATGCGCCTCCGCGACCAAGGCCGTCACCGGCAAGGACTCGCCGTCCACGATCACCATGGGCACCACCAACGTGACCAGCGTGCTCGACCCGGCGGGCGCCTACGACGCCGGTTCCTGGCTGGTGCTGAACAACACCTTCCAGTCGCTGCTGAGCTTCCCGCCCGGCGCGACCGTGCCGCAGCCCGAGGCCGCGCAGTCCTGCGGCTTCACCGGCGGCGAGGCGAAGACCTACGAGTGCACCCTGCGCTCCGGGCTGAAGTTCTCCAACGGCCACCCGATGACCTCCGAGGACGTCGTCTTCTCGGTCCAGCGGATGCTGAAGATCAACGACCCGAGCGGCCCCGCCTCGCTGCTGTCCACCATCAAGTCGGTGGAGGCCAAGGGCGAGAACAAGGTGGTCTTCCACCTCAGCGCGCCCGACGCGGTGCTCCCGGCCAAGCTCGCCTCGGCGGCCGGCTCGATCGTCGACCACCAGGTCTTCCCGGCCGACGCGCTGCTCGCCAACGACAAGCTGGTCGGCTCCGGCCCGTACAAGATCGACTCGATCGCCGCGATGGACGGCGGCGAGAACCCCGGCAAGATCACCCTCTCCGCCAACAGCGAGTACAAGGGCGACAACAAGCCGACCGCCGGCAAGTTCGCGCTCCGCTACTTCAACGCGCCGGACGAGCTGAAGACCGCCCTGGAGAAGGGCGACGTCGACCTCGCCGACAACAGCCTGGAGCCCTCCGCCGGCGCCAAGATCAAGAACGACGAGATCGCCGGCAAGGGCGACCTCAAGGTGGCCCAGGGCGAGAGCGCCGAGACCCGCTACCTGGTCCTCAACACCAAGGACGCGGTCACCGGCAACCCGGCCGTCCGCCAGGCGATCGCCCAGATGGTCGACCGCAAGGCGCTCGCCCGCACCGTGTACGCCGGCACCGTCCAGCCGCTGTACTCCCTGGTGCCGGCCGGCATCACCGGCCACAACACCTCCTTCGCCGACCGCTACGGCGACCCGAACGTCGAGAAGGCGAAGAAGATCCTCTCCGCCGCGAAGGTCTCCACCCCGGTCAAGATGACCCTGACCTGGTCGCGCGCCCGCGCCGGCGCCGCCGAGATGGAGCAGCTGAAGAAGGACCTGGAGGCCGGCGGCGTCTTCCAGGTGGACGTCAAGCAGGAGCCCGACTGGAAGAAGTACCAAGAGGGCTGGAAGGCCGGCAGCTACCAGGCCTACACCGTCGGCTGGACCCCGGACTACGCCGACCCGGACAACTTCGTCAGCCCGATCGTGGTCGACGGCGGCGCCTTCCACAACGGCTGGGACGACGAGCGGATCAGCGGCAGGCTGGTGCCCGCCAGCATCAAGCTGACCGACCGCACCGCCGGCGGCGCCTACGCCCAGATCCAGAACATCGTCGCCGAGGGCGTCCCGGTGATCCCGCTGTTCCAGGCGAAGTCCTTCTACGCCTCGCGCAACGACATCACCGGCGTCGACGCGACCGTCGACACCACCGGCGTCTTCCGGTTCTGGGAGATCGGCCGCACCGCCGCCCAGAAGTGACCGAACGGCGACGGCCCGCCCCTCCGCAGCGGAGGGGCGGGGCCGGGGCCGTACGGGGGCCGGGACGCGGCGGGTTAGGAGAGAGCCCGGGGGTGCGGAACAGCGGGGGGGAGGGGGAGAGTGTGTTCTGG